>JAAYUR010000307.1 GCA_012517645.1 Treponema sp. | reverse complement strand
TTGAAAGAGTTCTTCATCGGATCACTCCATCTCCAGGTCCGTGCGGGCCACGAACTTGGTCCGGATGGGGAGCTTGGAGCCCGCCAGGCGCATGGCCTCCGCGGCGGTCGCCCTCTCCACTCCGGCCAGCTCGAACATGACCGTGCCGGGCTTGACCACGGCCACCCAGTACTCCGGTCCGCCCTTGCCCTTGCCCATGCGGGTTTCCAGGGGCTTCTTGCAGAAGGGCTTGTCCGGGAAGATCCGGATCCACATCTTTCCGCCCCGCTTGATGTAGCGGTTCAGGGCCACGCGGGCGGCCTCGATCTGGCGGTTCGTGATCCACATCGGCTCCAGGCACACAAGCCCGTACTCCCCGAAGGATACCTCGTTGCCGCCGGTAGCCTCGCCGTGGATCCGGCCGCGCTGGACCTTTCTGTGCTTGACTCGCTTGGGTGAAAGCATATCTAGCTCCTAGCCTCGCGGCGCTCGGTCCGCTCGGGGCGGTCGCCCCGGTCGTAGCGGCCGCGGCCGCCGTCCCGTCCGCCCTCGCGCCGCTCGTCCCGGCCGCCCTCGCGGTCGTGCCGCTGCTTGCGGACCAGGGTTCCGGCGTCCTCGTTCTTGTCCGTGCTGTAGACCATGCCCTGGAAGATCCATACCTTGACGCCGATCTTCCCGAAGGTTGTGTTGGCCTCGGAGAAGCCGTAGTCGATGTCCGCCCGCAGGGTGTGCAGGGGGGTCCGGCCTTCCTTGTGCTCCTCGGTGCGGCTCATGTCCGCCCCGCCCAAGCGGCCGGACATCCGGACCTTGCAGCCCTGGGCCCCGCCCTTGATGGCGTTGGTCACGGCCATCTTCATGGCCCGGCGGAAGCTCGAGCGCGTCTCCAGCTGGCGGCAGATGTTCTGGGCCACCACCTGGGCGTTGGTCTCGACCTTCTTGATCTCCTTGATCTTGATCTGGACCTTCTTGGTCGCGGACTTCTGGAGCTCCATCCCGATCTTCTCGATGTTGGCGCCCTTGACCCCGATCAGCACGCCGGGGCGCGCGGTGTGGATCACGATGGTGACCCGCTGGGGGTGGCGCACGATCTCCACCTCGGAGATGTCGGCGTTCTTGGCCTCGGGAAGCTCGCCCAGGCGCTTGCGGAGGGCCAGGTCCTCGTGGAGGGTCTTGGCGTACTCCCGGGGATCGACGTACCAGCGGGACTTCCAGTCCTTGTTGATGCCGAGCCGGAGCCCGATCGGATTTACTTTCTGGCCCACGTTACGCCTCCGTCCTTCCGATTTCGTCCACGACCACGCTGATGTGGCACATGCGCTTGAGCTGCATGTCCGCCCTGCCGCGCGCGCGGAACCAGACGCGGCGCATCCGGGGACCGTCGTCGATCCGGAGCTCCTTGACGAAGAGCATATCCTCCGCCAACTTCCGGTTGCGGTCCAGGGCGTTGGCCGCCGCGGACATGACGACCTTGCGGATCAGCCGGGCGCCCTTGTGGGGCATATTGTCCAGGATGGCCACCGCCTCGGTGTAGGGCTTGCGGCGGATAAGGTCCGCGACCGGCCGTACCTTGGAGGGCGACGCGATCAGAAACTTTGCCTTGGCTACGTATCCTGCGTTCATGGCATCCCCTACTTTTTCTCGGCCTTCTTGTCGCTGCCCGCATGGCCGCGGAAGATGCGGGTGGGCGCGAACTCGCCGAGCTTGTGACCGACCAGGTTCTCGGTGACGTACACCGGCACCCAGGTCTTCCCGTTGTAGACCGAAATGGTCATGCCGACCATCTCGGGGATGATCGTGGAGGTTCGGGAGAAGGTCTTCACCATCTTCTTGTCCCCGCCCTTGGTCATCTCGACGATCTTCTTATACAGGCTGGCCTCGATGAAGGGCCCCTTCTTGATAGATCTCGACACGGTTGGCTCCTATCCCTTCCTGCGCTTGACGATGAAGCTGCCCGACGGCTTGTGGGCGTCGCGCGTCTTGTAGCCCTTGCACGGCTGACCCCAGGGGGTCACGGGCTGTTTGTAGCCCTTGCCCCGGCCCTCGCCGCCGCCGTGGGGGTGGTCGATCGGGTTCATGGCCACGCCGCGGACCCGGGGGCGCATGCCCATCCACCGGCTTCGGCCGGCCTTGCCGATCCGCTCGTTCATGTGCTCGTCGTTGCCGACGGACCCGATGGTGGCGGAACACTTCTTGAAGACCATCCGGAGCTCGCCGGAGGGCAGCTTGAGGATTACGTAGTCACCCTCCTTGGCCGCGATCAGGGCGCCGGCCCCGGCGGAGCGGGCCAGCTGGCCGCCCCGGCCCAGGGTAAGCTCCACGTTGTGGACCGTGAGGCCCACGGGGATGGATTCCAGCGGAAGCGAGTTCCCCGTCTCGATGGGGGCGTCCGGCCCGGAGAGGATCTTCTGCCCCACCGCGAGTCCCTTAGGGGCGATGATGTAGCGCTTCTCCCCGTCCACATAGTTGATCAGGGCGATGTTGGCGCTGCGGTTGGGATCGTACTCGATGGAAGCGACCTTCCCGGGGATGCCGATCTTGTCCCGGAGGAAGTCGATCTCCCGGTACTTGCGCTTGTGACCTCCGCCCCGGCGCCGCATGGAGATGCGGCCGTTGGAAGCCCGGCCGGAGGAGCGCTTGGTGCCCCTGGACAGGGCCTTTTCCGGCTCGTTGCCGCAGGTGAGCTCCGTGTTGACCACCTGGACCCGGTGCCGGAGTCCCGGGGTTATCGGCTTGAACGTCTTGATAGCCATATCTTCCCCTTAGTTGCCGTGAAGGCTCACGCGCCCTCGAAGGCCTTGATCGTCTCGCCCGCGGCCAGACGAACCGTCGCCTTCTTCCACGAGGGAGTGTAGCCGGCGCGATTCCGGAGGCGCTTCGGCTTGCCTTTTACGTTCATCACGGTGCAGGACACCGGGTGAACCTGGAAGAGCTTCCGCACGGCTTCCATGACCTGGGTCTTGGTGGCCCGCGGATCCACGCGGAAGACGAACTTGCCCTTCTCCCGCATTTCGTTGGTCTTCTCGGAGAGGACCGGTTCGATCAGGATATCTTCGTACTGCATCTTCCTCTCCTCAATTTCCCGAGTAGAACTCGTTGAGGCTCTTGACCGCCGACTCCAGGACCACCACGGATCGGCCGTAGAAGAGGTCGTGGGCCCTGAGGCGGTTGTAGGACAGGAAGTGGAGCCAGGGGATGTTCCTTCCGGCCCTCTTCAGGTCCGCGTCGTCGTCCTTGAGGATGACCACCGTCCGCTCGTCCTTCTCCCGGGGCAGGACGGATTTCAGGATGGACGCCAGTTCCTTGGTCTTGCCGGTGGGAACCGTGAAATCCTGGACGACCTTGAGGACGTTTTCCTGGGCCTTGAGGCTCAGGATGGTCTTGATCGCAAGGCGCTTGGCCTTCCGGGGCATCCGGTAGGAATAGTCCCGGGGCTTCGGCCCGAACACGATGCCGCCGCCCACGTAGAGAGGGGACTTGACGTCGCCCTGACGGGCACGGCCGGTTCCTTTCTGGGCGTAGGGCCGGCGGTTGGTGCCGTGGACCTCGGATCTCCCCTTGGTGCAGGCCGTGCCCACCCGGGCGTTGGCCAGCTCGTTGTGGATCGCGTAGTAGATCACGTCCTCGTTGATGGGCAGGCCGAAGACGGCGTCGTCCAGCTGGACGGTCCCGAGCTCCTTGCCCTGTACGGAATATAGCTTGCCTTCCATCTCGGTCACCTACCCTCGCTTCATTTTCTTTACCGCGGGACGCACCGTGACGGCGCAGTTCCGCGGACCGGGGACGGCGCCGCGAACCAGGAGAATCCCGTTCTCGGGATCCACCCGGACCACCTTGAGGTTCAGGACCGTCACCTTCTCGTTACCCATGCGGCCGGGAAGCTTGACGTTCTTGAAGGTCTTGTGCGGGTAGGTCCGCTGTCCGGTGGAGCCGGGCTCCCGGTGGAACTTGGACCCGTGGGTGGCCCGTCCGCCCCCGAAACCCCAGCGCTTCACGACGCCCTGGAAGCCCTTGCCCTTGGTGTTCGCGGAGACGTCCACGAAGCGCACGTCCTGGAAGTACTCCACGCCCACGCTCTTTCCGACCTCGACATCCCCCTGGAAATCCTTGGACTCCCGGATGATGCGGGTGGGAGCCACGCCCTCCGGAAACTGTCCGGCGTAGGGCTTCGTCAGGTTCTTCTTCTTTATGTCGAAGAATCCGAAGACCACGGCTTCGTACCCGAAAGTTTCCTTGTCCTTGCGGCCGACCACCACGTTGGGGGCGATCTTGAGGACGGTGACGGGAGTGATCTTGCCCGTCTCGTCGAAGACCTGGGTCATGCCGATCTTCTGTCCGATGATTCCGATCATTCGATGCTCCTAGCGTTGAACGCTTCGGTACGTAACCGGGCGTTTACTGCTTGATCTCCACGTCGACGCCCGCGGGAAGCTCCAGCTTCATCAACGCGTCCATAACGTCGGCGGTCGGATCCATGATGTCGATGAGGCGCTTGTGGGTTCTCATCTCGAACTGTTCCCGCGATTTCTTGTGCACGTGCGGGGACCGTAGGACCGTGTACTTGTTGATTCGGGTAGGCAACGGGATGGGTCCCGCGACCTTCGCGCCCGCCTTCTGGACCGTCGTCACGATCGAGCGAGCGGAGTCGTCGATCAGACGGACGTCGAACCCCCTGAGCCTTACGCGGATCCTGTCTTTCATGCTTCCTCCAAAGATCTCTTGCTTCCGGCCCTTTCGTGCCGTTCCCGGGAGGGCGTGCTCCGGGGACCGGAAGCCGCGGGGGATTGGGCCCCCGCAAAACCTTCAGGCCGAACCGTCTTGGACGGCCGCGCCTGGACGAACCACGCCCCAACCTCCCGGAAGGAGCGCTCCTTCGGATCCGAACGTCTCGCGTCGGTCTCCGAAGAACAAGGCGCGCGGCCGATCAGGGCCGCGCGCCCGCAATCCCGAACCTAGTTAAGAACCTCGATGACCTGGCCGGAGGCCACGGTCCGCCCGCCTTCGCGGATGGCGAACTTGAGCCCCTTCTCCATGGCGATGGGGTAGATCAGCTCCACCTCGATCTCGGTGTTGTCCCCGGGCATGACCATCTCGCGGCCTTCGGGCAGCTTGACGGAACCGGTGATGTCCGTGGTGCGGAAGTAGAACTGGGGCCGGTAGCCCGAGAAGAACGGGGAGTGGCGGCCGCCCTCGTCCTTGCTGAGGCAGTAGATCTGGCCCCGGAACTTGGTGTGGGGGGTGATGGAACCCGGCTTGGCCAGAACCTGGCCGCGCTCGACGTCCTTCTTCTCGATGCCCCGCAGGAGGGTACCGATGTTGTCGCCCGCCTGACCCTCGTCCAGGAGCTTGTTGAACATCTCAACGCCGGTTACGACGGTGCTCTTGGTCGGCTTGATCCCGACGATCTCGACGGTCTCTCCCACCTTGATGATCCCGCGCTCGACGCGGCCCGTCACGACGGTGCCGCGGCCGGAGATGGTGAAGACGTCCTCGATGGGCATCAGGAAGGGCTTGTCCGTGAGGCGCTCGGGATCCGGGAAGAAGGAGTCCATGGCGTCCAGGAGCTCCTGGATGCACTTGGTGGCCTCGGCGTTGTCCGGCTCGGACATGGCCTTGAAGGCGGAACCCTTGATGATGGGGGTCTTGTCCCCGGGGAAGCCGTAGAAGTTGAGGAGGTCGATGATCTCCTGCTCCACCAGCTCGAGGAGCTCCGCGTCGTCCACCAGGTCGACCTTGTTCAGGAAGACCAGGACGGAGGGCACGCCCACCTGGCGTGCGAGCAGGACGTGCTCGCGGGTCTGGGGCATTACGGAGTCCGGGGCGGACACGACCAGGACCGCGCCGTCCATCTGGGCGGCTCCGGTGATCATGTTCTTGATGTAGTCGGCGTGGCCGGGGCAGTCGATATGGGCATAGTGCCGCTTGGTCGACTGATACTCCAGGTGCCGGGTGTTGATGGTGATGCCGCGGGCCTTCTCTTCCGGGGCGTTGTCGATATCGTCGTACTTCATCACCTTGTCGCCGAACTTCCTGGCGCAGTACATGGTGATGGCGGCACTAAGGGTGGTCTTGCCGTGGTCGATGTGGCCGATCGTACCGACGTTCATATGAGGTTTGGTACGCTCGAATTTCTCTTTGGCCATTGAACTTCCTCCTCTAACTATATGCGGAACGATCCAGCTCGCGCCTTTGGGGACAGGGCATTATATCGGCGGACCCGAATCTTGACAAGAGCCCGCCGGCGGGCCCTCGCCCAAAACATCCAGCGAGACGGCGCAATGCGTCGTCTCGGGCAGCCGGTTTCCGGCCGCAGGCCGGAAACCGGACCGTCAAACGGCACGAGGTGCCGCTTGACGAGATCACCACCGGTAGTGCGCGAAGGCCTTGTTGGCCTCGGCCATCCGGTGGGTGTCTTCCTTCTTCTTCACGGCGGTGCCCGTGTTGTTGAAGGCGTCCAGGAGCTCCGCGGAAAGCCGCTCGGCCATGGACTTGCCGGACCGGCCCCGGGCCGCGGCCAGGATCCAGCGCATGGCCAGGGCTTCCCGGCGAACTTCCCGGATTTCGATGGGTACCTGGTACGTGGCGCCGCCGACGCGGCGGGACTTCACTTCCACCAGGGGCTTCACGTTGTCCAGGGCCTTCAGGAAGGCGTCCAGGGCGGGAACCCCGGACTTTTCCTGGAGGATGGCCATGGAGTCGTTCATGATCCGGGAGCAGGTGGCCTTCTTGCCCTCCCACATCATCCGGCAGACGAAACGGGTGACGGTTACGCTGTTGTACTTGGGATCGGGCTGGTGCCCGCGATCCTCGGTCTTCTTCTTGCGACCCATATCCGTCCCCCTTACGCCTTAGGCCGCTTGGCGCCGTACTTGGACCGGCCCTTCTTGCGGTCGGCGACTCCCAGGGTATCCTTGGCGCCGCGGATGATGTGGTAGCGAACGCCCGGGAGGTCCTTGACGCGGCCTCCGCGGATGAGGACCACCGAGTGTTCCTGGAGGTTGTGGCCGACGCCGGGGATATAGGCGGTGACTTCCACTCCGGTGCTGGCCAGACGGACGCGGGCCACCTTCCGCAGGGCGGAGTTCGGCTTCTTCGGAGTGACCGTCATCACGCGGGTGCAGACGCCGCGCTTCTGGGGGCACTCGTGGAGGGCCGGGGCCTTGGTCTTCCAGACGTTCTTCTTTCGACCCAGGCGTATCAACTGGTTGATCGTAGGCATTACGCTCGTTCTCCTGTTCGTCCGGGCGTCAGCATCGCCCGGTTCAAGAATTCGGTACGCGAAGTAGTAATTGAATCCGGCACGCCCGAGGGCGCGCGGACCATCACAATAGAATCCAAGCCCCCCCCGTGTCAACCCGTCCGCGTCAGGCCGGCGAAGCCGGCCTGACGGCTCCGAAGCAAGCCTCGGCGACGCAACCCCGGGGGAGAACTCGACGAAGCAGGGCGGGACCACGTCCCGCCTTGCTTCGTTGCACGAAGAGGAATGACGGAGCGAAGCGACGTCATTCCTCTTCGTCGACCGGCGAGAAGCCCTCGTCGTCGTCGAAGGCGGTATCCTCGTCGAAGATCGCGTCGTTCAGGTCCGCCCGGTCCTCCAGGGCCATGAGGGGCTGGAGCTCCTTCTCCTTGCGGCGTTTTTCCAGGATCTCCTCCACGTAGGCGTCCAGGTCGTCGTGCTCGGCATCGGACAGGCGGATGTCCCGGTACTTCTTCATGCCCGTCCCCGCCGGGATCAGGTGGCCTATGATCACGTTCTCCTTCAAGCCCCGGAGGCTGTCCGAGGCGCCCGCGATCGCCGCGTCCGTGAGGACCCGGGTGGTCTCCTGGAAGGAGGCCGCCGCGAAGAAGGAGTCGATCTTAAGGGAGGCCCGGGTGATGCCCAGCAGGAGAGGCCGGCCCACCGCGGGTTGGCCTCCCTCGTCCAGGACGCGCCGGTTCTCTTCGTGGAACTTGTACTTGTCCACCTGCTGGCCGTAGATGAAGCGCGTATCCCCGGGCTGGACGATCTCCACCTTCTTCATCATCTGGCGCACGATGACGCCGATGTGCTTGTCGTTGATGGTCACGCCCTGGAGTCGGTAGACCTGCTGGACCTCGTCCATCAGGAAGCGCTGGCAGGCGTGTTCGCCCAGGATCATCATGATGTCGTGGGGGTTCTGGTTGCCGTCGCAGAGCTTGTCCCCCGCTTCCACCGTGTCCCCGTCGCGCACCAGGAGCCTTCTGCCCATGGGAACGAGGTGCTTGCACTCCTTGTTGAACAGGTCCCGGACCACGATGACCCGCTTCCCCTTCACGATGCCCCGGAAGGCCACCGTGCCGGAGACCGTGGCCAGGACGGCGGGCGTCTTGGGCTTGCGGGCCTCGAAGAGCTCGCTGACCCGGGGCAGACCGCCGGTGATGTCCATGGCCTTGGCGCTTTCCTTGAGCGTCTTGCCCAAGGTACGGCCGGCCTTGACCTGCTCTCCTTCGTCCACGTTCAGGTAGGCGCCGCCGGGGGGG
>JAAYUR010000188.1 GCA_012517645.1 Treponema sp. | reverse complement strand
GGAAATAAGATCCGCCCACGAGAAAGCCGCCGATTGCGCGGTCCCCGGAGCGCCGCTCCGAGGACCGCAGGCGGCCCTCCCCATCCCGATATCAAGGAGTTCCCGATGCGTTCCTATTACATCGCAGGCAATTGGAAGATGCACAAAACCGTCGGGGAATCCGTGGCTCTGGCCAAGGCCTTGGTCTCGGCCTTGGGGGATTGCCGGGAGAAGGTCATGATCGCCCCGGCCTTCACCTCTCTGGCCGCCGTTTCCGAGGCCATCCGGGGATCCAGCCTCATCCTGGGAGCCCAGAACATGGCCGTTGAGGAGCAGGGAGCGCATACCGGGGAGGTTTCCGTCCTGATGCTCAAGGACCTCGGCGTGCGGGCCGTCATCCTGGGCCACTCGGAGCGCCGTCACACCTACGGGGAGTCGGACGACCTGGTGAACCGAAAAGTCCGCCTCGCGCTGGCCCACGGCCTGGATCCCATCCTTTGCGTGGGAGAGACCCTGGAGGAGAGGGAGGCCGGCAATCTGGAAAGAGTCGTCGGGACCCAGCTCCGGGACGGCCTCAAGGGGGTCTCCGCCGACGAATTCAAGCGGGTGACCATAGCCTACGAGCCGGTCTGGGCTATCGGAACCGGAAAGACCGCCACCCCCGAGGACGCCGATTCCGTGCACGCCTTCTGCCGCAAGGTCCTCGCGGAGCTCTACGGTCAGGATGCCTCTAAATCCGCCTGCATCCAGTACGGCGGGTCCGTCAAGCCGGAGAATGCCGCGGCCCTCATGGCCAAGCCGAACATCGACGGCGCCCTTGTGGGCGGCGCGAGCCTCAAAGCGGAGACCTTCGTACCGATAGCCAAGTTCCGGTAGGTCGAAAGCGCGCCTATTGATCCTGCGGGCGGTACGCGGTATTATGCCTTGCCCCGAAGGGGCGCGCGGCGGGCGGAAACCCCGCGGCCGCGGAATCCGTCGACGGAGTCTAATCCATGGGTCTATTGAGTGTCATTCTGCTGGTGTTCTTCATCATCGTCTCCATACTCCTGGTCCTGCTCGTGATCGTCCAGGATTCGGACGGCGATGACCTGGGGGGCATCTTTTCCGGGGGAAGCTCCTCCGCATTCGGCTCCCGGGCCACGAACGTCGTGGTACGGGTCACGTATATCCTGGGGGGACTCTTCTTCGTCTTCGCCTTCAGCCTGGCCCTCCTGAACCGGAATCCCGTCGGTTCCGTGGAAGCCGCGGCGCTCCGCCGAGCGGGACAGGCCGCTACGGAATGGTGGTCCGCGGAGAGCGAGGCGTCCGCGCCCCTGCCCGGCGCCGAGGGCTCCCAGGGACAGGTGACCCCCCCGCAGGATCAGCCGCTTCCCCCTTCCCAGAAATCCGGGAACTGAGCCGCACCGGGCCCGGGGACCTATCGGCTCCCGGGCCGGCCGCCCCCCGTTCGATCCGAATCGGTTCCTCGCCGCCGTCGAATCCAGTCCGTTCCGGAGCCATCGTTGGGAGACGAATCGCGCACCTCATACTACGACTTCCTGGGCGTCCGTCCCGAGGCCAGCACTCGGGAGATCAAGAGCGCGTTCCGGAAGAAAGCCAAGGTCTTCCATCCCGACACCGCGCGCAGCGACGACCGTTCCATGCTGTTCCTGCTGGAAGCCTACCGTACCCTGACGGATCCCCAGCGGCGCAGGGAGTACGACCGAAAACTTAGGCGGTTTGAAGCTCGATCCAGGGATTTCCCGGAGTTCGAGTACAGAACCTGGCTGTTGGAACGCCGGGAGGACCCCCAATATCGGGCCAAGCTCGTGATGTACGACCTGCTCCATGATCGGGACGACGAGGCCCTGGAGTACTACGAGTCGATCTCGGGGGACGAGAGCACCCGCCTGGTCCGGTATTTCGAGCGGGCGGAGGCGATGGACGCGGAGTTCTGCGTCGCCGAGTTGTATGAAAAACGGGGAGACTGGAGAAAGGCCTACGAGGTGTACCGGAACCTGATCGCCATGGAGGGGGAAAAGCCGGCGTTCGGGTACTTCTTCGACGTGGTGGAGCTCCAATTCCGTCGCCTGGTCCTGGAGAGCATACCCTATCGGGATGAGCCGGAGGAATACCTGGGGATCCTGGAGGAAGCCGCTCGGATCGCCGCGGATCCCGAGGACGCCGCCCGTTTTCTCCGCAGGAAGGCGGAGCTCCTGGCCAAGAGCGGCCGGAGGAAGGATGCCATCGCGGCCCTACGGGAGGCGGAATCCCTGGCACCCCGTTTGCCGGGAATAAAGCCCCTATTGCGCAAGCTCGAGGCGTAATCCGCTCCGAGCCTTGCACAAAATCGGAGATTTGTTTACCTTTCTCCGGATCGATTGTTCTATGTACGTGTAGGCCGTCCGTATCGTTCTAAAGGCTTGTTTCGACGGCACGCTCGACACCGATTCCATACGACAAGGAAACCCTATGCGACGCAGCCTTGTAATCCTGAGCCTAACCCTCGCCGCCGCCGCCCTGAACGCCCAGACGACCATCGATACCCCTGTGGCCACGGTTCGCCTGGTCCGTCAGGAGGTCATCTCCCAGCGGAGCCTTAAGACCGACTTCGACCGGCTGGAGGCGGTGGCCAAGCGCAAGCTGACCCCGGAGGAGCGCAGGCAGGTCCTGGATATGCGCATCAACAACGCGCTCTTCTTTCAATTCTGCGAACGGGAAAAGATCACGGCATCGGAGGCCGAGATCAACGCCCAGATCGCGAATATGCGCGCCCAGCTGGGACCCTCCGCCACGGATGCCAACCTGGAACAAGTTCTCCGGGCTCGGGGCGTAACACTGGATCTGAAGGTCTGGGCCCGTCAGCAGGTGCTCCTGCAAAAATACATCCAAACGAAGCAGGCGGAACGCCTAAAGGCCATTCCCCAGCCGACGGCGGACGAGATCATCAAGGAGTACGAGTTCAACAAGAAGGACTACTTCCTTCCGGAGATGGCTCGGGTATCCATGATTTATGTAGATCTAAAGGATAAGGGCCCCGAGGACCGGAAGAAGGCGCTGGAAACCCTGAACGGACTTTCCTCCCAGATCAAGGCCTCCCCGGATAAGTTCGGTGAGTTCGTGACCCGGGCCGTGGCGGGCGGGATGCCCTACAAGGCCTCTTCCCAGTTCACGATTCCCAAGACCGCGGACGCCGTCCGGGCTTTCGGGCAGAAGTTCACGGACACGGCCTTTACGTTAAAGCCGGGCAGGATCAGCGACCCCATCGAGAGCGCCGGGGCCCAGCTGACGGGCTACGCCATCATCCGGGTTGAGGAACAGAGCCCGGAGCGGTTCCTGGGATTGGCCGATCTCATCCCCGGCCAGAACCGGACGGTCCAGCAGCTCATCCAGTACAAGCTCGGGATGGAACGGCTCCAGGACACCCTGGACCAGATCGAGAACGATCTGCTCAAGCAGCTGAGGTCCGAGGCGGCCATAAAGATCATCGACGAAAAGCTGGAGTTCTAGGCATGGCGTCCCGCAGGAAGGGGAGGATCCTCGCCTTCCAGGCGCTCTACGCGTGGGAGGCTTCCCGGCAGCCCCTGGAGGAGCTTCTATCCTTCGAGTGGGTGGAAGCGGCCAAGCGGGAAGCCCTGGAGGACGAGCTTCGGGCGTTCGCGGGCCTTCTGATTTCGGGAACCATCGAGAACATCGAGGCCGTAGACGCCTGCATCCAGAGGCATTTGGAGCACTGGACCCTGGAACGCCTCAAGAAGGTGGACCTGGCGGTGCTCCGGCTTTCCGCGTATTCCCTCATGTACCAGAAGGACATACCCGCCCAGATCACGATCGACGAAGCCATCGAGATCGTGAAGGAGTATGGATCCGAGGATTCCTACAAGTTCGTGAACGGAGTTCTGGATGCCATCTGGAAAGCGGAGTCAAAAACATCCTGAGCCGCCCGGAACCGGTATCCGATCGCCGGCCGCGGTCCTGACGATGCCGACGGTCCTGGCGCTGGCCGCGACCCTCGTGTCGTGCGCTCCCGGAGCCGGATTCGAACGGACCCTTCGGCGCCTGGACGCGGGGGTCCCGGAGGCGGCGTCCGCGGGCCGCCTGCTCGACGCGGGCGCCCGGCAGGCCCGGAGCTCCTCGGACTGGATGCGCCTGCTGTCCCGGGCGTTTCGGGCCGCGGAACAGGCGGGGAACCCGGATCTGGCCGCGGGCGTGGCGGATAGGGCGAGAAAAGCCTATCCCGGCTACGAGGACATCGCCCTGGCCGCCTGCCGGGCCTACCTTGACGCCGGGAGACCCGGGGACGCCCGGGCTCTCTTCCCGGCTCCCCTCGACCCTGGGCTCCGACCTGCCTGGTTCGCCGAGGCCTTGCTGGAGGACGCGCGACGTTCCGGCCGGACCTGGGCGCCCGGGGACGAGGACGCCCTGTTGCGGGTCGCGGAAGCCTTGGGCCGGGGTGAGCCCGCCGTGGACGCCGCCCTGCTCCGGATGAGGGCCGGAGACCGGGAGGGCGCAGCGTGGTTCCTCCGTAGGGCCCTCGACCTGGGCGCCTCTCCGGACCAGGGCCTGGCCTGGGACGCGGGGGTCCTGCCCGCCCTCCTCTCGAACCCGGATCGGGCCGCCCCGGGACCGGACCTGGAACGGAAGGCCGACGCCGCCCTGCTCCTGGGGGAAAAAGAATGGGCCCGGGACTATTTGACGGACTTGGCCCTGGCTCGTCCCGGTTATTCCTGGAAGGTCTACGTCTCCTTGGCTGCCCTGGAGGAGTCCCCGGAGAGGTCGGATTTCTGGTATGATCGGATGTCCGAGGAGTTCCCCTCCGATCCCGAGGCCCTCCGCGCCCGGGCGTCCTACCTGGCCCGGACGGGACGGGGAGCGCAGGCTCGGGCGGAGCTCAAGGCCCGGGCCGATCCGGGCTCGGATCCGCGCACGGCCGTCCTGGACGCGGAAATCGGGTTCCGCTTGAACCCCGGCCAGGTCCGGCATACAAAGGCGTTGGAGCTTGCCAACGCTTTCCCGGAGGATCCCTATGTCCAGGCTTGGGCCTTGACGACCCTGGCCGCCTCGGACCGGTTTTCGGACGCCGCCGAAGGATACCGGCAACTGAAGGCCCGGGGCATAGACCTGGGTCGACCCTGGTACCTGGAAGCTCTGTCCCTCATCCTGGAAGGCCGGATCGCCCAGGCGGCCGAGTTGATCGAGAGGGACGGCCCGGCCGTAGGGGGACCGGAGGCTCCCTTCGCCTTGGGGGTTCTCTACTCCGTGTCCGGTAACCATGCCAGGGCGGCGGAACGGTTCGGAATAGCCGCTTTCGCGGCCGAGGATCCGGAACTTCGCGCCCGGGCTTTGACCGAGGCGGGGAAGGAATACGCGGCCCTGGGGGCGCGGAGGCAGGCCCGGGACGCCTGGGCGGCCGCCTTGACCGCCAAACCGGATTACGCGGAGGCTCTCCGGCTCCTGGGTCAAAAATACGGGACGGAAACGAGGTAACCATGCTGAAGCTCAAGAACGAGGAGCAGATCCGCGGAATACGGGAATCCTGCCGCCTTCTGTCCGGGCTCTTTGAGGGGCTCCGTCCCCTGGTGCGGGAGGGGGTGACGACCCGGGACCTGGACGAGTTCGCGCGCACGTATATCCTGAAGGCCGGTGGCCGGCCCGCATTCCTGGGATACAACGGCTACCCCGCCTCCCTGTGCGTGTCCGTGAACGAGGAGGTCATCCACGGGATACCCGGTCCCCGAAGGATCAAGAGCGGGGATATCGTGGGCTTGGATTGCGGACTCGACTTGGGAGGATACTTTTCCGACGCGGCCATCACGGTGCCCGTGGGCAGGGTGTCCGCGGAGATAGAGGCCCTACTCGCGACCACCCGGGAGTGCCTGGAAAAGGCCATCGCCGCGATCCGGGTGGGAGGCCGCATCCACGATATATCCCGGGCCGTGTACGGACATGCCCGCAGCCGGGGATACGGAATCGTCCGGCAGTGGTGCGGTCACGGGGTCGGTTTTTCACCCCACGAAGATCCCCAGGTCCCGAACTACGTCGGGGCGGGACCGAATCCCCGCATCGTCCCGGGCATGGTCCTGGCCATCGAGCCCATGATCAACCTGGGAGGGGACGAGGTGGAAACTCTGGAGGACGACTGGACCGTGGTCACCGCGGACGGAAAACCCTCGGCCCACTTCGAGCATACCGTGGCGATCCTTCCGGAGGGTCCCGAGGTTCTTACTTCCTGGTAGAAATCGGACTGTAACCATCCCGATCGTTCGTTAGTATATTCTATCGAAAGCGAACTGATCTCTCGCAAGGAGTGTGCCATGTCGCTTCGGGATAAGTTAAGTTCAAAGAATTTCTTTCTCGTCAATCTCGTTCTTCTAGGCATCCTGATAGGGTTTTCCGCGGCCTTCGTATCCCTGACCGGCGCGGCCCGATCCAAGGCTCCCGCGGTGGTCTACGCGGAAGGCCCTGCTGCCGGGACGGTGCCGGAGGACGCGGCCCTGGCCTACGCGGAATCCCTCCAGACGGTCTTCAACCGGGTGGCCGAGGCCGTCCTGCCCTCGGTGGTGGAGCTCGATGTCGTGGAGACCAAGACCACCCAGGGTCCGAGCCCCGACCAGTTCCCCTGGAGGTTCTTCTTCGGGCCCCAGGAAGACGGCCAGAACGCCCCGGCTCCCCGGGAGTACCGGGAACAGGGACTCGGGTCGGGAATCCTGGTTCGCAAGGAAGGAAAGACCGTCTATGTCCTGACAAACGCCCACGTGGCGGGCAACGCCTCCGAGATAACCGTGAAGCTCTATGACGAACGGGAGTTCAAGGGCGAATTGGTCGGCAAGGACGAGCGCAAGGACATGGCGGTGGTCAAGTTCACCGTGGACAACCCGGACACGATCCGGATAGCCCGGCTCGGGGACTCCGACAAGCTCAAGGTCGGGGACTGGGCCATAGCCATCGGAAGTCCATTCGGGCTCTTTTCCTCCGTGACCGCCGGGATCGTCAGCGCCCTGAACCGAACGGGGGGGCCGGACGGGAACATCAGCGACTTCATCCAGACGGACGCGGCCATCAATCGGGGCAACTCCGGAGGAGCCTTGGTCAACATCCGGGGCGAGGTGGTCGGGGTCAACACGTGGATAGCGTCCCCCAGCGGAGGAAACATCGGCCTGGGCTTTTCCCTGCCCATCAACAACATCAAGAAAGGCATGGAGGACATTATCGGCCGGGGCAAGGTCGAGTACGGATGGCTCGGCGTTCTCCTCCGGGAGGCGGACAAGGCGACAGCCCGGGAATTGGGGCTGGAAGGCCGCAAGGGGGCCTTCATCAGCAATCTGTATCTTGGCAGCCCCGCGGATAAATACGGAATCCTGCCCGGCGACTTCGTCGTATCCCTGAACGGACGGCCCGTCGCTACGGTGGACCAACTGGTGCGGCAGGTCGGGGACCTTCCAGTCGGGAAAAAGGCCGAGTTCGGAATCATCCGGGACGGAAAGAGCCGTACCGTAACCGTCACGATCGAAGCCCGGCAAGAGGGGGCGGTTTCGGACAATTCCAGGCTCTTCCCGGGCCTCGAGGTGGTTTCCCTCGAGGCCGAGGGGATCCCCAAGGACCGGGTGCCCAAGGGCGCCTCGGGGGTGTACCTCTCCAACGTGATCGCAAAGACCCCCGCGGATACCATCGGGATGAAGCCCGGCGACATCGTGCAGGAAGTCAACGACCGCAAGGTGAAGAACGCCGCGGAGTTCTATAGGGCGCTGAACGAACCCAAGGACTCCAAGGTTCAGTTCAACTTCCTGCGGGAGGGGCAGACTCTGTCTTCCCTTGCCTACATTCGCAAGTAAGGCTAGAATCTAGGGGCTGTACGATAGCTCCGGCACTCGGATGCCGAGTTCCTTCCCGGGAGTCCCGTACGTCGACGGCGTAGGGGACTCCCGGTTGGTCCATTCAGGACCTTGGAACCCGGTTGGGGAAATGTACGGAGTCGGGACCGTCGAAGGTTCCTGAAAGGAAGCCCCATGCGCAAGGAATTCCTGCCCTACGATACGGTGCGCAACAACGCGCTCAAGCTGGCCCACAGAATTCACTCCGACGGCTTCGTCCCGGACATCATCTATGTATCCCTTCGGGGTGGAGCCTATCTCGGCAACGTGATCTCCGAATACTTCAAGATCGTGCGGTCGGCGGATCGTCCGGTCTTCTATGCCGCCGTGGTGGCCCACTCGTACACGGATGTCCAGGCCCACGAGCAGGTTCGGATAGACGGCTGGACCTACAGCCCCGAGTACCTTCGCCACGGGGACAAGGTTCTCCTGGTCGACGACATCTACGACTCGGGACGAACGATCAATTATCTTGTC
Organism: Treponema sp.; assembly: GCA_012517645.1. GTDB lineage: Bacteria > Spirochaetota > Spirochaetia > Treponematales > UBA12059 > JAAYUR01. The sequence continues at coordinate 4,077 of JAAYUR010000188.1, read as the reverse complement.
GAGATCCTCCTGGAAAAGGGTATTCCTCGGAAGGACATAAAGGTGGCGGTCCACGACTACAAGGCGGCCAAGTACCGAAACGAGGAGCTCCCGATCCGCCCGGACTATTACTGCCGCAGGATCGAGGTGGATACCCCGGAGAACGAGGTTTGGATCCACTACATGAGCCATGAACTCGTAGGGCTCTCCGAGGAAGAGCTCAAGGTCCACTACTATCCCGAAGACCCGGAGCTCAAGGATATCCTCAAGGTGCTCAAGAAATAAGATGCGCTTCCGAGCCGTCCCGGTCCTGATCCTCTCGCTCTGCGGGATGCACGTCCGGGCCCAGGAACAAGTCCTCGAGTGGATGCCCTTGCCGGGAAGGTATTCCGCCGCCCTGGTTCGTCCCGCACTGCCCGCGGGAGCTTCGGTGGAATACAGGTTCACGGAAAAGGGGGATGGGATCTGGAGACCCCTGGAGGGTTCCCTGGACCTGACGGCCTCCCCGCGGGAAGAACGGACCTATACCATCCAGATACGCGGCTCCGAGGGAGGAAAGCGCTTCGAGGGTGAGGCCCGCTACGTGATCGACCGTCTCCCGCCGCCCGCTCCGTCGATATCGCCGCCCCAGGGTTCCTACGAGGGGCCCCTGGAACTCCGATTGGCTTCGGAACCGGGCGCGGGGATCTACTATTCCTTGGAGGCTTTGGACAGGCCTTCCCCGGGGTTCCGTCTATACGATCCCGCCCGTCCCCCCGCGATGGATCGACCCCGGGACGGGACCCGGGCATGGACCGTGACCGCGTACGCGGTGGATGCTGCGGGAAACCCCGGACCCGTTTCAACGGGCCGTTATGTCCTGGAACCGGCGCCGAAGGGCCCCCGAGCCGAGGACGCCGGTACTGCGTCCGCCCCTGGAACACAGGCGGGATCCGACCTTGAATACCGGGTGGACCGGAAGTACCCCGGATCCGCGGCTGTCCGCTTCGCCGTGCCCGATGGGGGCAGAGTCTTCGCGGCGGTCAACCCCCCGGATTCCGGGGATCCCAAGTACTATTCCGAGCTTTTTGCGTCCGGCCGGGAGGCATCCCTGGAAGTCACCGCGCCCGTCGGGTGGACCGGTCCCATCCTCGTACGCTACGCCCTCTGGAAGGACGGCGCCCTCGCCCTCGCTCCCGGAGCCGTCGAGATCAAGTTCTCCTTCGAGGACCCGGGACAAGCTCCTCCCGCCCCCCCGGGACCTTCCGTCCTGTACCCTCCGGGTACCCGAACGGTTCTCCTTTCCTGGGAGCCGTCTCCCTTCCGGATCGAAGTCTCCGTGGATTCCGGTCCCTTCAAGCCGTATTCGCTTCCGCTCTCCGTTTCCGTGCCCGAGGGTTCCCGGGGAGGCGTCCTACGTTACCGGGCGGTGGGCCCCGGGGGAGCCTTCTCCGAGGTCCGATCCCTCTTCCTGGAAGCCCCCAAGCAGCCGACCCTGCCCGAAATTTCCGGACTGCCGGAACACGGCCGGACGAACCGGGAAGTCCGTCCACGAGCCGCCCCGGGAACGGTCGTGCGCTATGAGGTGTCCACGGAAGGCTTGCCTCCCTCGGTCCATCCGGACTCTCCCCTCCTGGCGGAGGGGGTCTCCTTCGCCGGCGAGCCGGGACGGGACGTCCGGTATTACCTGAGGCTCCGGGCTTACACGGACGCGTCCCGAGAGGCCTCCGGGTCCGACGAGCGATTCGCCGAGTTCCTCGTCGACCGGACGCCGCCGGAGCCTCCGCGGCTGTCGGCGGGAAGCCTTTCGGGGGATTCCGAGGAGGACCGGATCGTGGCCTTTGAACCCGGAGAGGGTTCCATCCGGTACGCCGTGGTCGAGCAGGGCGTGCCCGCCGAATCCTCCTATAGGGAGTACACGGGACCCGTTACCCTGGAAGGAAGCGCGGACAGACCCCGAGCCTACCATGTGTACGCCTACGCCGTGGACGATGCGGGCAACCGATCGGAAACCCTTGGGCCCGTGTCCGTCCGCATCGACCGGGCTTCGGTCTACGTGGCCCCCTGGGGGAACGACGAGACCGGCGGCGGCCCCCGGAACCCCCTGGCTACGGTTTCGGCCGGCGTCGCCGCCGCGTCCAGGAGCGGTCGGCGCTTTGTCCGGGTGCAGGGGGACGTCCGTCTGGGAACCCCGATCCGGGTCGAGTCGGAGATCGAGATCCTGGGCGGCTGCGACGGATCCTGGGAACCTGTTTCGGGAGGAAGCAGCGTCCTGTCCGCAGAGGGCGAAACCGGGCCGCTCTTCGTGGTGCAAGGCGGTTCCCTGGCGCTACGGAATCTGGCTATCCCTGTGGAGCGACCGGGGGATTTCTTCATGGCGGAGTCCTTCGACGGCGCTCTCTCCATCTCCAACCTCAAGGTCCGGCTCCGAGGGGCGGGAGAACTGGTCGTCCTCCGGTCCCGGAATTCGTCGATCGAAATCCTCGACTCGGAGATGGAGCTTGCCGGCGCGCTCTTCGCCCGGGCGGTCGAAGCCGAGGGAGGATCCACGAGGATCCGGGGCCTGAGAGTTCGCGCGGAGGATGCCCTGGGCTATCTCACGACCTTCTCGTTCGTCGGAGGTTCCGCGGAGCTCTCCCGGATACGATTCGAGAGCCGGACATCCGGAGGCTTCACCTTGGTTCGCGGAAGGGGAATGCGCCTGGGAATACGGGATTCCTATATAAAGGCTCGAGGATCCGGCTTCCTGGAAGCCTTCCGTCTGGAGGAGTGCGGATCGGCCTTGTACGCCGTATCCGCGGATTTACAGTCCGGCGGTCCCCTGACCTTCGCGTCCGTGGAGGGCGGACGGATCGACATTCTCCATTCCACCGTCGCCCTTCGGAGCGCCGGAGCAAGCCTGCTGGGTCTCCGGTCCGCGTCCTTCCGCCTCGGTAACTCGATACTGCAGGACGACTCAGGGACGGGAACGCTCCTGAAACTAAACGAAGTCGTGCCCCGAGGTGCCGTCGTCCGGAACGCTCTCTCAGGTTTCCGAACCTACCTGGACGGACCCGTTCCCGCGGCCACCCTGGACGCGTTGAACCGGATCGCCGCTCCGCCCGACGGATTGAACTTCCAGGAAACCTTCCGGGAGTCCCGAAGTCCGGGCAGCCTGGGACTGCCCCTTCTTCCGTCGAATTCCGTCGGCCTGGGCGGGGCCTATCCCGTCGGAATCCCCCCCGAAAGCCCGGGAAGCCCGGAGCCGGCACGGAGGAATGTGGGGGCGTTGGAAGGATCGCCGTGATGCGGGGATCCCGGCACGGGACGGTTCGCGCAGGCCGATTCCGGGGAACCGCCTTGATGGCGCTTTTAGTTCTGTTCAGCTCTGTCCCTCGGGTCTTCCCCGAAGCCTTCAGCTTTCTGCCCGTCAAGGAAGCACAGCGGGCCCGCCGGATTCAGACAGCCTTGGACGCTTCCCTGGAAGCCTGGATCGCCGTGGAGAGCCGATACGCGACCGAGCTCGGGACGGCTCGTCGGGCCGTTTCCGGCATCGGAGACTCGGAAAAAATCCGAAGCCTCCTGGAATCCCGACGGGACGGCTCCTGGAAGCCGGGCTCGGGCTCCGGCCCGGCCCGGATACAGGCGGACGCGCTTGAGCAGGCTCGGCTTCTGGCTTCCATCCTGGAACCCCGGATCGATAAACTCGGACGGGAAGCCTTGACGGAAGTGTACCGGAACCTCATGGACCGGGCGCGTCGGGTTCCCGGCATGGCGGCGGAATACCTGGAGTTCACGGAGAGAGTCGCCTCCGTCGATACGGCGGGCTTGCGATTCGCGGTACGGGCCCTGATGAATGTTTCCCCGGAGATCGTCGCCCTTCGCCTGGCTCCGGACGACCTCACTCGGACGCCCTATGCGGACTTCCCGGAATTGGCCGAGGAAGCTGAGCGTATCCGGAGGATCCGAGCGGCCCTGGAAGAACTCAGACAGGCGATGCCGGCCCTGGTGGTTCCTGAGCTGGAATGGACGGCCTCCGACGCGGCGGCGGTAGAGCGATCGGCTCGAGCTCTGTCCCTCCTGGAGCCCGGATCCAGGGCTCGGCTGCTGGAGTCCCTGGATTTTCCGGGCTCGCGGATC
>JAAYUR010000518.1 GCA_012517645.1 Treponema sp. | reverse complement strand
GGAGAGCTTGGCCACCTTGGACCCGATCTGCCCGGCCACCAGCTCCAGGGTCGTCTTGGAGCCCGAGGAGTCCTGGGACAGCCGGAGGTAGACGGCCGATCGGGGCTTGACGGAGAGGGACCCGCGCATCCCCGTGGATCGGTTCAGTGCGATGACCGCCGCGCCGTCGGGGCCGGTCTTGATGAAATCGTCCACCTGGACCTCGTCGCCGATGTTCAGGTCCCCCAGGCTCTTGCCGCCCCGGCTCAGGGTCACGTCGCCCTCCACATATTCGATCTCCCCGAAGAGGGACTGGGCGGCGGCCGCGGCGGCGGAAAGCAGACAGGCGGTTATCAACAGAAGGCGTTTCATGGCAAGACCCTCCCCTGGTCGAATCAGAAGCTCAGCCCGAAATATACCTTGGGCCAGGCGGTGAACTCCAGACCCCAGAGTTCCCCGCTCCAACCGCCCGGGCTAAAGGACGAAGTCTTGAGGCGGTCGGGGACGTAGGAGCCCCAGGACGGCACGTCGAAGTCCGCCTCGATACCCAGGACGGCCTTGATGCCGAGGACCGGGATATTCAAGGCCGCCCGGACCGAGGGATAGGGCCGGAGGAGGTTCCAGAACGCCCTCTCGTCCTCCGCCTCCGCCGCGGCCGAGAGGGCCGCGCGCCGGTCCGCATAGAGCTCCTGCTCCGCGGAGACCTCAACATCCAGGCCCCCCTCTCCGACGCGGATCCGGTGGCCCAAGCCCAGGCCCGCGATCAAGGAATCGGCATCCATGAACCAATCCTCGGATCCGAGGCCCCCGTAGTACACCGCATACAGGGAGGCGGTGCCGGTCCGGTAGGACAGGTAGGTCATGTCCTCGGAGGGTATGTAGGAGAGGCCGATCTCGTTGACCCCGTTGCCGATGATGTTGACCAGGCCCAGGGCGACACCGTCCAGCCGGTCCGCGACGTTCACGAGCCCGATCATGGGGCCGGAGACGCGCTTCGCGGCGTTGAAGACGCCGGAGATCATGCCCCCGTCCACGGTGTCCGCGATGTTGAAGGTCCCCGCGGCCTGGAAGCCCTCCACCTTCCGGGCGATGTTGAAGACCCCCGCGCCCTGGAAGCCGTCCACGTCCCGGGCGATGTTGAAGACCCCCGCGCCCTGGAAACCCTCCACGTCCCGGGAGATGTTGAAGACCCCCGCGCCTTGGAAACCCTCCACGTTCCGGGAAAGGTTGAAGACCCCGGAAGCCTGGATACCCTCGACGTTCCCGACCCCGGATCCGATCCACCCGAAGGCGGCGGAGGTGTCATACAGGCCGAAGGGCGGGAACTGGATTCCGGGGACGAAGGAGAGGACGAAGGGGGAATAGGGCAGGCCGGATTCCTCGGCGTTCGACCGGTCGGGAGCGTTCGAGGGTGCCGAGGGCTCCTCGGCTCGGCCGTACTTGTCCCGGGCCTTCTGCAGTACGGATTGTTCGTCCGGTTCGGAAAAGCCCTGGGCGTATAGCCCGGGCAGCCGCGCGCAGAACGCCGCGGCGGTCAGCACTAGCACAATACGTTTCATGGCACTCCCCTTGGGCAGGCGAGTTATTACGTGCCCCCCTACGGGGCGCACGGTGAATACTATATCGCGGAGGCCGAGAAAAACCGGGCCGATCGTGAATATTTCCGGTAAAAGTTTATCGATAGAAGAACCTATTTTCGTCCGGCCCGGGTTCCCGCCCTCACGGCCGTTCCGAGAGCCCTACCGGGCGAAAAACTCCACGACCTTGCCGATGCGACCGGGAACCGAGGCTTCCTCCGGGGCGGGAGCGGACAGGACCCGAGCCGCCAAGCCGCCGCCCTCCCGGGCCAGCCAGGAAGGAAGCCGCGGGGCTTGTTCCCGAGCGAGCCGCCGCGCGGATTCGGCCAGGGCTTCCGGAGCCCGAAGCTCCAGGAAATCCCCCGGGCGCAGTACCGCGCTCGGTATGTCCAGGATTCGGCCGTTGACCGCTATATGGCCGTGGCTTACGAGTTGCCGGGCCTGGGCCCGGGACACGGCCCAGCCCAGCCGGAAGACCACGTTGGAGAGCCGGGCCTCCAGGTAGACCAGGAGGGTGTCGCTGGTGGACCCCCCGGCGCGCCGGGCCTTCTCGTAGAGAGTCTTCAGCTGGCGGCGCCCCAGGCCGTAGGCCACGCGGTACTTCCGGGTCTCCCGGAGCTGCTCCCCGTATTCCGAGGCGCGCCGGGACGACCAGCGGGGGGGCTTGCCCGGCGGATGGGGCTTGCGCTCCAGGAGGCGGTCGAATTTCGGATTACCGAAGATGTTGGCTCCCAGGGCTCGGACAATCTTTCCCCTGGGTTTGCGGACGCGGGACATGGTTCCTCCGCGGTGGCCCCTCGTGCCGCGGGTCGGGGGCGTTCCGCCGGATGGTCGGGAATGATTACAGAATATATAATCTATACAGGATTATTGATCAAGCCCCGGATGCGGCGTACGCGGAGCAGCTCGGAAGTACTGTTACGAAGCTTGTGAAGGCTCCGGGAGACGGGTCTGCCTGCGCCAAGGGAGGAGCGTGCCCCTGAGCATGCGCCTACGCCGAAGCGCGGCGCGTCGAACGGCCCGTTGCTCCCTTCAATCCCCGATCAGCTTGTTCCTGTAAAGGTAGTCGCAGAAGAAGCAGATGTCGTCGGTCATGCCCGGGAACTTCACCCCCGCGGCCTCCAGCTCCCGGCGGCGGGCGTCCAGGCCCGTCTCGTAGCAGAGGCGCACGTGGGGGTTTCCCCGGGCGGATTCCATGAGGCTGTCGTAGTCGTCGTCCCGGATGTTCCCGACGATCAGGGAGGGATTCTCGTTGGCGAAGCCGCAGCAGACGGCCACGGAGCCGTCGGGGTGGACGTAGAAGACGTTGCCCGGACCCTCGCAGTAGTCCTCCCGGAACCAGCGGTCCGAGCCCCAGCCGTCCTCGGTCCCCGCGGCGGAGCGGGGGAACCGCAGGATCGGGATGTCCAGGACCTCCCCGGCGGCGGCGTCCTCCCGGCGGGGAGACGCGTCCGCGATCCCCCGGGGCTCCCCGGTCCGGGGGACCAGGCGGCCGCCCAGGCGCTCCGCCAGGACGCGCAGGCCCTCGAGCCAGGCCCCTTCGTCCGAAGACCGGACCGAGAGGATCTCGGCGCAGTCCTTCCGGCCCCAGATCCGGAAGACCGCGGAGAGGAAGACCGCCAGGCGCTCGGGATCCTGGCGGTGATAGGCGTCCGCGCTCACGCCGAAGGTTCCGTCGAATCCCGCCTCGTACAGGGCGGAGAGGGTCCGCTCCAGGTCTTCCGAATCCGCGAACCAGTCGCCGTTGGTCATCAGCCGGTCGAAGTAGAGGCCCGCGGTTACCGCGGTCCTGGAAACCTCGGCGAGGAAGTCGGGCCGGAGGAAGGGCTCCCCCCCGCTGAACCCGACGCGCTCGATCCCGCCCCGGGCGCAGCGCTCCAGGAAGGCCGAGGCCGACCGGGCGGAGAGCTCCTCGGGACCGCGCCGGACGCGGCAATGGGAGCACGCGAGGTTGCACCGGGACGTGGGGGCGAAGATGACCTGGACGGGCTGGAACACGGGGCCTCCCGGCCGAAGGATGCGGGTCGCCCGTGTCGGGCGCCCCGTTCCGGCTCGGCTCGAGATCCGATCTTTGCACGGCGCCGGGAAAGATGCAACCGCGGAAGGAAAAAAGTGCGTCCCGTACCCCGGGCCCGGCCTCGCGGACGAGCCGATTTCCGTGCACGGGACCGGGCCGGTTCCCGGCCTAGCCTTTCCCCGGATTTCGGGATACCATCCGGGCCATGCGTACATCGGCATCCTCCCGCGACCAGACCCTCGGCCTGGCGGCCCTGGCGGTCTGCGCCCTCCTGTGGAGCCTCGCGGGATTGTTCATCAAGATCATCGACTGGAATCCCATGGCCATCGCGGGAGCCCGATCCGCCGTCGCCGGCCTCTTCCTCCTGGTCTGGATCCGGAAACCCCGGATCACCTTCTCGATCCCCCAGATCGGGGCGGCCCTCTCCAGCGCCGTCACGATGCTCCTCTTCGTGTACGCGAACAAGGCGACCACCTCCGCCAACGCCATCCTCCTCCAGTACGGGGCGCCCATCTACACGGCGATCCTGGGGATCTTCCTGCTCAAGGAAAAGCCCCGGCTGGAGCACTTCGCGGCCTTCCTGGCCGTGGCGGTCGGCATGGTCCTGTTCTTCCTGGGGGACCTGGGCGGCGGCAGCCTCCTGGGGGACCTGGCGGGGGTCGCCTCGGGGGTGACCTTCGCGATGTACTATGTATTCCTCCGGATGCAGAAGGACGGATCCCCCTTGGAGTCCAACCTCCTGGCCCACGGCTTCACCGCCCTGATCGCCCTGACCTGGGCCTGCTTCCTGCCGACGCCGAAGGTGACCTGGGCCTCCGGGGCGGCCATCGTCACCCTGGGGGTCTTCCAGGTGGGATTGGCGGCGGTTTTCCTGTCCTTCGGGATCAAGCGGGTCACGGCCGTCCAGGGGATCCTGGTGGCCGCCATCGAGCCCATCGCCAACCCCGTCTGGGTCTTCCTGGCCACCGGGGAGGCCCCCGGGCCCAACTCCATCATCGGGGGGGCGATCATCAT
>JAAYUR010000138.1 GCA_012517645.1 Treponema sp. | reverse complement strand
CACCGTCTCAGCCTCGAAGCCTCCCCGCCGGACCTCGACCAGGAGGAACCCCTTTTCCTGGCCCGCCTCGGAAAAGGAGTACCCCAGGGGAGAACCCGGGTACCGCCCCTTGATTCCGGCCTTCTGGGGCCGATGGAGATGGCCCAGGGCGGCGTAGTCGAAGGGATCGAACCCCGCCGCGTCCACGAGCTCCGCGGAACCCAGGAAGACCCGCTCGGACTCGCTGGCCTGACCTCCCGCGGCATAGGCGTGGCAGACCAGGACGTTGGCGCCATCCTCGGGGAGGCGCGGGACGACGAGGTCCAGGGCGGCCCGAAAACGCCCGGACTGGGATCGCGGGGCCTCCGGAAAGGAGCCGGCCCCCAGGAAGGGCAGGGCCCAGAGGTAGAGCCTCTCCCCTGCCCGCTCCAGGACGACGGGATCCCGGACCTCCTCCGGCCGAGTCCCGACATGAACCCCGGCCCGTCGGAACAGGCTGTCCCCGAAGCCCAGCCTCGCCGGGGAATCGTGGTTTCCCGGTATGATCAGCACGGCCAGATCGGGCCGGGCTTCCTTGACCCGGCCCAGGAAATCCCCGAATAGGCGAACCGCCTCGGGGGGGGGGACCGCCTTGTCGTACACGTCCCCCGCGATCACCAGGGCGGCTGGATCCAGGTCCCGGGCCGCGGCCTCAAGCTGGTCCAGCATGGCCGCCTGGTCGGGCAAAAGGTCCCGCTCGTGGAGGGTCTTCCCGAGGTGAAGGTCCGAGGCGTGGAGAATTCTCATTCTACAGGACGGCCAGGATCTCCTGGGCATGCCCCTCGGGCTTGACCCGGGGGAATGCGGCCTTGACGACGCCGTCGGGGCCGATGACGAAGGTGGAGCGCAGTACGCCCTCCACGGTCTTCCCGTACATCGTCTTTTCCCCCCAGGCTCCGTACGCCCTAAGGGTTCCCTTTCCGGGATCGGCCAGGAGACGGAAGGGCAGGGAGTATTTCGTCTTGAACTTCCCGTGGGATGCCGGGCCGTCCGGGCTCACGCCCAGAACGACGGCTCCCCGGGACTGGAACTGGTCGTAGGCGTCCCGGAACCCGCAGGCTTCCTTGGTGCAGCCCGGGGTGTCGTCCTTCGGGTAGAAGTACAGGACCACCGTCCGGCCCGCGAAATCCGAGAGAGACACCTTGGAGCCGTCCTCGGCTTCCAGGGTGAAATCGGGCGCTTTGTCGCCGACTGCAGGCATGATTCCTCCCGTCACGGTTCGAATCGAACATCACCTAGAATATACTATACCCAACGGGAAGCGTGCCGGGCACGGTGGTTTCCGGAACATCACCGCTTCGAGAACGCGGCCTCCCATTCCGATACGATTCGGGCGACTTCCTTCCGGACCTCATCCGGCCCTGCGGCATCCAGACGGTCCACCGCGGTTCGAAGCCTCTCTTGCGCCTCGTCCAGGGCCTTCCGGAACCCGGGATCCCGGGACAGGTGCTTCCCGCCTCTGCGGTATAGATCCCGGCCCCGTTTCCAGTATTCCAGGGAAGCCGCCGCGTCCTCGGAATACTCATACCCTGTCCAGAGGGGGGTGAACTCGCCGTCGTCCAGCAGGATCGGCTTGTAGAGGCTGATATCCGGATAGGAGGTGCCGGTGAACCAAGCGACGCAGCGACCCGCCTTGGGTCCGTACTCCACCGCCAGGGAGGCTGTGGTCGGGTAGCCCAAGTTGTCCCCGTCGTGGGCGCAGATCACCGCGGTCTTGCCGGGCCGCCCCGGATCCGGGAGGGACCGGGAGCGGAGCACCTCGAACGCCGTGGTCACGTCGAGGGCCGGGCCCGCCGCCGCCAGACGCCCTTCCACGGCTCGGCGCCGGGAATCCCCCTGGGTCAGGAAGGCGTGCAGACGGCTCTCCACGTAGGGCTTCCAGGATTCCTTCTGGCCGATCCTTCCAGCATCGGCCTCGTCGTAGCAGGCCATCTTTTCGTTCACCGGGGAGATGGCCTTGCGGGTTTCCGCGTCCAGGCGCTTGTAATCCAGGCCGATGGAGTAGGAATTGGAGATCGCCGTCGGGGCTTCGACCTTCTTCCAAGCCCAGCGCTTTCCCGCGGTCTCCAGGACGAACGCCCCGTCGAACCCGGCGACCAGGTACGAATTATCGTAGAAGAGCCGCCCCCGGTAGGCCCCGTTTCCTCCCTGGTCGAAGCGCTCCGTCAGCTCGACCAGGATCTCCACGGCTTCCTGGGCCGTGGACGCCGAGCGCAGGGCGATCCGCAGGAAATCCATCCCCAGGATGCCGTTCTTCCGGGCGGGCCACTTGGAAAAGACCGCCTCGTTGCCAACGGCGACCCCCTTCTCGTTGAGTCCGATCTCTCCGCCCCGGATCCAGGAGGGTTTGGAGAGCAGGACGGCCAAGCCCTTGTCCGGATACGGAAGCTCGCCTCCGCTGACCGCGGACCGGGGAGCCTCCGGAGACCGGGGCAGGATGCAGAGGGCCTGGGGCTCCGAGGGCTTGCGGTCCGAGTTCTTTCCGAAATACGAGCGTTCCCGCCCGGGGGCCCAGAAGGTGTCACACATGGCATTCTCCTTATTATTTTTCCGGGGTCAAGGATTCCACCCGCCAGACCCACCTTCCCTTGTCCACATCCACCCGGACCAGGAAGCAGTCCGAGCCGTCCCCCTTGGTACCGACCAGCTCGGTGATCCGGGCGGCCATGCCCACGAAGGCGTCCATAGAGGGGTTCCAGTTCTCGTTCCCGTCCACGAAGCGGTGCCGGCCCAGTATGACCCGGTCGCCCACCTGGAACCCGTAGCTTCCGGCGACGCCCCGGCCGACCACGGCCAGGTTCCGGATCCGCCAGGACCAGGTGTTCTCCTTGACCGCCACGACCAGGAAGCCCTGGGAATCCGCGCCGATGATTTCCGTGACCGTGGCCTGTTTTCCCACGAAGGCGTCCATCTCGGGAGCCCAGTTGTCGCCGCCGTTCCGGTCGTCGTGGCGGCCCAGGATGACCTTGGTGCCCACGCCGATCAAGCCGGCCTGGTCTTCCCCGAAATCCTCGTACTCCCCTTCGGGGTTCCCCTCGCCCTCCCAGTATCCGGGGCCCTCCTCCAGAAGCTCCATGTCCGAAAGGCGCCAGTAGAAGTTCCCTCCGTCCACGTCCACCAGGGCAGTGGGCTCCCCCCAGGGACAGAGCCCGGCGTGCTCGGTGATGTAGGCCTCCATGCCCACGTAGTCGTCCATCTCGGGGGCCCAGTAGGAGGAATCGGGGTCCGAGGGATCCAGTTGTCGGTGTTTTCCCAGGATGACCCGGGAACCCACCGGGAAGGCCTCCTCCAGGGCATAGTCCTCGTCGTCGTAGTCTTCGTAGGAGTACGCCCCGTCCCCGTATTCCCCGTCGCCGGAGTCCGCCAGCTCCCCGGTGCCCCGCTCCAGGAGCTCCATGTTCTCGGTCCGCCAGTAATATTCCCCCTCGTCCACGTCCACGGTCACCACCGGCCGGCCCCAGGGATCCTTGCCCTCGTGGCCCGTGACCACCGCCGTCGTTCCGACGTAGTCCGACATGTCCCCGCCCCAGTTCTTGGAGTCCGGGTCGCCCTTGGAGACCGCCTGGTGTTCTCCCAGGATCACCCGGGATCCGACGGGGAACAGGGTCTCCGAGGAAGCGCCCTCCCTCCATTCCCGGGCCAGCTTGGGAAAGTCCGCCAGGGTTTTCTCCCCTAGGGGCTCGAACGTGTCGGGGTATACGAAGTAGACCCGCCCGGACAGGATCCGGGGGAAGTCCTTAGGCAGGGCCTCCACCCAGGGTGTCGCGTCCAGATCCTTGTCCCAGACCACCAGGACGGGCGGATCCCCGTCATCCACGGCGTAGAACCAGCCGAGATCGCCCTTGGATACCTTCTCGAAGTCCCGGACCGCTCGTACTCGCTCGCCCTTCTGGAAGGCCCAGGCGATGTACCGTCCGTACGCCGAGGGGTCGGGAAAATCCGCGAGCTTAAGGTAGGAGGTGCTGACCACGGCCCAGCCGCCGTGCAGCCAGCCCTGGATCCCGTCGGGAGTGGAGATCCGGAGCCATCGTCCCCGACGGCCCGCCACGGTCTCCTCCCGGGCGCCGGTCTCCAGGACCCGGAACGAATCGCCCGCCGACAGGGTCGCAACCGCCTTTGCGTTGGCGGAGGCGGCGGAGTAAACCTTGGCATCCCCGAGGGCCGCCCCGGTCGTCCCGGGGGGAGCCCCGAAACCGAGAGAAGCGCCCAGGACAAGAAGGACGAAAAGGGAAAGACCGGCCCGCATCGACCTGTTCATACACTGCTCCTAGCGGACGCCGGGGAAGGGCCGGTATCGGCCCGGCAAACGCGGATCCCCGTTGCTAAGAATATATGACAAGTATTCTCAAAATGCGAGCGGAGGCCTCATCCCTTGCGGGCTTTCAGGAGCTCCGCGAAGGGGTTGTAGGTCGTGCCGTCGTCGTCCTCCGGCCGGGGGCCCCGGACCGGCGTCCGGGCGGACTGGGAATAGGGGTTGCGCTCCCGTCCGGCCCCCGGACCGCCGCCCCGGGGTCCTTCCGGCCGGCCGGGACCGGCGTTCCCCGAGTCCGAGCCTCCCCAGGCCGCGGCCGGGGCGCCGGCCTTCCGCACGACCACGGCGCGGCGCCCCCCCGAGCCGGGACCGGTCCCCGGCACCCGGGCTGAGACCGGATTCTCGGAGTCGGCGCCCCGGCCCCCCGGGGTCGGACTTCGGCCTTCCGGCCGCCTCTCCGGGGACGGGAAGGACCCTCGGTCTCCCCGTCCGGCGCCGTGCCGGGGCGCTCCTTCCGTTCGCAGGGACAAGCCGATGCGCCGCCGCTCGGGGTCCAGGGAGATGATGCGGAATTCCTTGACGTCCCCGACCTTGAGGATCTCCATGGGATCCCGTACGAAGCGGTCCGCCACCTCGGAGACGTGGATCAGGGCGCTTTCCTTGATGCCGATGTCCACGAAGGCCCCGAAGTCGACCACGTTCTTGACCTTGCCCGTGACGGTCATCCCCTCGGAAAGGTCCTCGAACTGGAGCACGCCCTTCTGGAGGATGGGTTTGGGCAGATCCTCCCGAGGGTCCCGGTTGGGCTTGCGCAGCTCCGCGAGGATGTCGTCCAGGGTCGTGTCCCCGACCTGGTACTTTTCCTTGAGAGCCGCCCGGAGATCCTTGGTCAGGTCCCGGCCTTCCCGGACCACCGGCAGGATCTCCTGGGCCAGGGCGTAGTTCTCCGGATGGACCCAGGTGTTGTCCAGGGGGTTGGGGCTCTCGGGGATCTTGAGGAAGCCCGCGCACTGCTCGAAGGTCTTTTCCCCCAGGCCGGGGATGCTCTTCAGTTGATCCCGGCCCGAGATCCGGCCGTTGGCCTCCCGGAACTTGACGATCCTCTTGGCCAGGCCCGCGTTGATCCCCGAAACGTACTTCAGGAGGCTGTGGCTGGCGGTATTTAGATTAACTCCCACGTTGTTCACCACCGAGCCGACCACCTCGTCCAGGGTGTCCGAGAGCCGCTTCTGGTTCACGTCGTGCTGGTAGAGGCCCACTCCGATGCTCTTGGGATCGATCTTGACCAGCTCCGCCAGGGGGTCCTGAATACGGCGTCCTATGGAGATGGCTCCTCGGATGGTCAAATCGAGTTCCGGGAACTCCTCCCGGGCCACGTCGCTGGCGGAATAGACCGAGGCGCCGTCCTCGTCCACCACCGTGTAGGCCGCGGACAAGCCGTTTTCCGATATGGCGTCCGCCACCAGCTTCTGGACCTCGTGGCTGGCCGTTCCGTTCCCCACCGCGACCAGGGTCAGGGAGTGCTTCCGAACCGCCTCCGCCAGGATCCGCTTGCTCTCCTCGGGCTTGGTCTCCTGGTTGATCACGAAGTAGTCCAGGAACTTGCCCGTTTCGTCCAGGGCCGCGCACTTGGTGCCCGTCCGGATGCCGGGATCCACCCCCAGGACCCGGGTGCCCTTGATGGGGGGCTGGAGCAGGAGGTTCTTGAGGTTCTCGCTGAAGACGTCGATCCCATGGCCTTCCGCGGCGTCCGAGGCGTCCGAACGGATCTCCCGAAGGACCGCCGGCGAGATGAGCCGACGGAGCCCGTCGTCCAGGGCGTCCCGGTGGTAGGAGGTGCGCGGCGCGTACTTGGCCTTAAGCCGCTCGGCGGCCCCGTCCTCGTCCACGTCCAGCGTTACCGTCAGGACCCCCTCCCGCTCCCCGCGGTTGACCGCCAGGATGCGGTGGGGCTTCACCCGGGAAAGCTCCTCGGAGTAGTCCCAGTACATCTGGTAGACGCTCTTTGCCTTGGCGGCATCATCCCCCGCGCCCTTAACCACAAGGCGCCCGGTCTTGAGGTACCAGGACTTCACCAAGGCCCGGTTCTCGGGATCCTGGGACGCCCGTTCCGCCAGGATATCCATGGCACCCTGGAGGGCGTCCTGGACGGCGGGTACCGAGAGCTCCGGGTTTTCCGGATTTTCCCGGACGAAGTCCGGCGCCCGGGCGGCCACGGCCTCGTCGTCCGCGGAGACCATAAGGTCCGCCAGGGGCTCCAGGCCCCGCTCCAGGGCCAGCATTCCCCGGGTTTTCTTCTTTTTCTTGAAGGGAGAGTAGATATCCTCGAGCTCCGCAAGGGTGGAACATTTGAGGAGATTGTCGTGGAGGTCCGGAGTCAGCTTCCCTTGGCCGAAGATAGCCCGGACGATCTCCAGGCGGCGGGTTTCCAGGTTGACGTAGGACTCGTACTTGTGGACCACGTCCCGGACCTGAACCTCATCCAGACTGCCCGTACGTTCCTTTCGATAGCGGCTGATGAAGGGAACCGTGCACCCCTCGGCGGTCAAGGCCACGACCGCGGATACTTGGCTGGTCCGGATCCCCAGCTCCCCGGCGATCCGGTTCATCACCGCCACCTCGTTCACCGAAAGCCCGTCGATGTACTCCTGGCTCAGATCCATGTGCTCTCCTTGGGACGCTCTGGTCGCGGCGGGTACGATACGGGTTTGACGTGGAAAAATCAACAAGGGGGGAGTACACTGGGATCCGAAGCGTGGTACAGTACGGAAGAATCAATGCCCTACGTACAACTCGTTTCTTGACATTATGGATATAGTAACTATAATAAAATTGATATTTATAGAATAAGCAATTAGGCGCCTACGGCCGTGCCGGGAGTTGTTATGCCGAAAGCAACCGAGAAAGTACGTATCTTCTCCGCCCTGGAAGTCGCGAACCTATGCGGCGTCGTCAACCAGACGGCGATCAACTGGATACGCAACGGCCACCTCAAGGCCTTCACTACACCGGGTGGGCAGTATCGGGTCTACGCCGAGGATCTCCGGGCTTTCCTGGAGGGCCGGGGGATGCGAATCCCCGAGGAATTGAGCGGCAAGACCGGATCCGGCGTGGACTGGAACCGCCTGGTGATCATAGACGACGATCGGGAACTCAACGACCTTCTGAAGAGATACTTCGAGAAAAAACTGCCCTCCCTGACGGTCATCCAAGCCTTCGACGGCTTCGAAGCCGGGAGGATCCTGGCGGAAAAACGGCCCGGGTTCGTCATCCTGGACGTGGACCTGCCGGGTGTCACCGGCCATTCCCTATGCAAGCGCATCAAGACCGATCCGAGCTTCGGCCGTCCCTTTGTGGTGGCCATCACGGGACTGGACCGCCCCGAGGAGCGGAACT
>JAAYUR010000072.1 GCA_012517645.1 Treponema sp. | reverse complement strand
GGTCCGAGGCCGCCAGGGCCGTCAGGGTCTGGGCGTACACCGCCCGCATCTCTCGATCAGCCACGGGGGGCCTCCTTGTCCAGCGCTTCCAGGGCGGCCTCGAGATCCGCGGGCCCGAAGGGCGCGTTGTGGCTCTCGGCCTTCCCTTCCAGGGCGGGGACTCCCTTCCCCTTGACCGTGTCCAGGATGATCATGGAGGGTCGGCCCCGGCCCTCCGCGTCCGCCTCGGGATCCGGGGAGCAGGCGGAAAGGATGGTCCGGTCCAGGGCCGCCAGGTCGTGGCCGTCGACCCGGAAGGTTCTCCAGCCGAAGGCGGACCACTTGGCGGACAGGTCCCGGAGGTGCATCACCGCCTCCGTGGCCCCGTCGATCTGGAAGCGGTTGGCGTCCGTGAAGGCGATCAGGTTGGAAAGCCGGTAGTGGGCCGCGAAGGCCGCGGCCTCCCAGACCTGACCCTCGTCGCTCTCCCCGTCCCCGATGA
Source organism: Treponema sp. (assembly GCA_012517645.1). Lineage (GTDB taxonomy): Bacteria > Spirochaetota > Spirochaetia > Treponematales > UBA12059 > JAAYUR01. The sequence goes on along the minus strand of JAAYUR010000072.1, from coordinate 7,978 downwards.
TGGCCCAGCAGCGGCGGATAGAGCCGTCCGCCCGAGGTCCGTCCATCCGGAGCCCCAGGGCTATGCCGCAGGCCGCGGAGAAGCCCTGGCCCAGGGAGCCGGTGCTCATGTCCACCCCGGGGGTCTTCTGGCGGTCCGCGTGGCTGGGCAGGGAGGTGCCCCCCCTGTTCAGGGTTCCGAGCATCTCCCGGGGAATGTAGCCCTTCTCGGCAAGGGCCGCGTAGAGCGCCGGTCCCGCGTGGCCCTTGGACAGGACGAAGCGGTCCCGGTCCGGGTTCTTGGGGTTCTCGGGATCCAGGCGGAGGTGCCGGAAGTACAGGATCGCCAGGGTTTCCACCACGGACATGGAGCCGCCCACGTGCCCGACCCCCAGGGCGGCGATGGACTCGAGGCAGGACCTGCGGATGGACCGGGCCCGGGAGGCCAGGTCCGCGAGCTCCGCGGGGGAGGCGGGGCGTTCGGGGGAAGGGTTGATCATGTCGTCACCTTCTTGGCGGTACCGTCCATGAAGGACTTGTTCTTGTCCCCCACCCAGTATCGTTCCCCGGCTATGCACCAGATGAAGCAGAGAGGCTCCTCGTGGCTGAAGACGGGGTGGTAGTTCATAAGGGGGATGGTCACGTGGCTGCCGACCTGGACTCCCTTCACGAAGGTGAGCTTCTCGTCGTCCTCGTAGACCTGCATGGCCCCGGAGCCCTCGATGAAGGAGTAGCACTCCTCCTGGTCCGTGTGGTTGTGGGGCGGCCAGGCCCGGGCGCGGTCCTCGTAGAAGGTGTAGCCCGCCATGAACTTGTCCGCCTTCTCGGCTACGTCGAACATCAGGTGGACCTTCTTCCGGGTCAACAGGCGTATCCGGGACGGATCGTCCTTGAGTTCCTTCCAGCGCCTATGCTGGACGGGATGGACGTTCTGGGCCAGGGCACGGTAGAGGTAGAGGTGCGCCGGTTCCGGCCCCGCCTCGACCACGTACTCCGCGCCCTTGGGGATGTAGAGCACGTCGTAGTGCTCCATCTTGTACTCGGTTCCGTCCACGAAGACCGAGGCGGGCCCGGCCAGGTTGAAGGCCAGGGTCTCCTCCCGCTTGTGGCAGAGACCGGTGGAGCGGGCGTCCGCGATGTCCAGCTCCGCCAGGGAGAGGAACTCGAGGTTCGAGTCCCGTTGGTTGAACACTTCCCGAAGAACCGCCCGGCTGTCCCGGGCATGGAAAAGTCTTCCGTCCTTGGTTGCCATATCGGCCCCTATATGTTAAAGTCTTTAATCAATCCTAGCACGCCGCGCGGAAACGCGCAAGTACGGGGAACCATGAAAATCGAGGATTCGAGTGCGAACTCCGCGGCCGGAACTCCTCGGGGACAGCTACATTGACACCCCGGGGCCTGTCCGCCGCGGATATCCGCCGCCGCAACCGGTCGGGCATACTCCGCCTGATCCACCGCCACGGAGCCATGGCCCGCAACGACCTGGCCGGAACCCTGGGGCTCACCCGGGCCTCGGTGACCATACTCTCCGGGGAGCTGCTGGACGAGGGGCTCCTGGAGGAGGCGGGATCCTCGGGCCCCGGGGGCAAGGCCGGACGGCGAAAGATCTACCTCAGGATACGCCCCGAAGCCGGAATCCTGATCGGGGCGGGGGTGGAGCCCGACCGGCTTCAGGTTCTCGCGACCGACCTGGCCGGGCGGGTCCTCGGGGTACGGGACATCCCTTCCCGGGAGTTCGCGGGAACCGGTCCTGCGGAGATCCTGAATCCCGGAAAGAGGCGGGGAACCGCGGCCTCCGGCCGACCCGGGGAAGCCGCGGCGGCTTCCGGGGGCCCGTCGGCCGGGGCCGACCCCGGAGTGCGGCTGGCGGGGGCCGTCCTTGCTATCGCCGCGGAGCTGCTGGGTCTCCCCTCTCCCGCGGCCGCGGGGGTGGTCGGGGCCGGGCTGGGAGTGACGGGAAGGGTGGATCCCGGCACGGGAACCTGCCTGCGGGAGCCCCGGATCTGGAACCGCCCCGTTTCCCTGGCGGATCCCCTGGCCGACGCCCTGGGAGTACCCGTCTCGGTGGACAACAACGTGCGGGCCCTGGCCCTGGCGGAGCTGTTGTTGACGGAAACCCGACGGGACCCTCCCCCGGGTCTCCTGTTCGTCAAGTACGGCCCCGGCGTCGGCGGGGCCTGGACCGCGGGCGGCCCGCCCTGGGCGGGCGCCCAGAACCGGGCCGGGGAGATCGGCCACACCCTGGTGGAAGCCGAGGGCCCGGTCTGCCCCATGTGCGGCCGCCGGGGCTGCCTGGAATCCCTGGTCTCCCTGGGGGCCCTGCGCGCACGGTTCGGGCGCGGGGACCGCGGTTCCAGGGCCGGAATCGAGGCCCTTCTCGATAGGCTGGCCCGGGAGGCTCCCGGGGAGTATTCCCTCCTGGCCGCCCGCTTCGCCCGGGCCCTGGGGAACGCCATCCAGCTCTTGGATCCCTCCCGAATCGCCCTGTACGGCTTGCCCTTCCGGGGCGAGGACTTGCTGGCACGCATCGCATCCCAAGTGGAGTCCACCGGCCGCCCCTGCGAGATCCGAAGGTCCGGGTTGGATCCCTCCCTGCCGGCCCTGGGGGGGATAGCCCTTGCCCTGGACCGTTTCCTGGAGGCGGGAGGTGAGCATAGCGGCACGAAGCTTGGTACGAGCGCAGGCCGATAGACACCCTCAGGCCAGGAAGGCGTCCAAGACCAGGTCCGAGGCGCCCCGCTGGACCAGGGCCGGGTCGTAGACGCTTCCCACGAAGGAAGCCGGCGGCTCGTCGAAGCCGGAGGGGTATTGCCCAAGGCTTAGGGGAACCAGGTCCGCCAGGGCCGACGATACGGGAGACGACGCGGTCACGAAGAGGAAGGTTCGGGGATTCAGGAGCCTCCGTACGCTACGAACCGCCGAGGCCAGGTAGTCCGCGGCCTCCTTGAGGATTTTTCGGGCCTCGGGATCCCCGGTTTCCAGCGCGGGACCCAGCCCCTCGAAAAGGTAGCGGCCCGCGGCCAGGTCATCCCGGGCAAGATCCGCCAGATAGGGCTCCAGACAGCCCCGGGCCCCGCAGACACAGGGTTTGCCCCGGTAATCGATGGTAACATGTCCGGACTCCAACGTCGTCCCGTCCGAGGTCAGGTGGATCCGGCCGTGATCGATGAACGCCCCGTTTACGCCGGAACGCAGAAGGAACATGAACAGGGAGTCGGTCTTTCCGATGTTTCCGTACCGGTACTCGGACAGGGCGATGACCGCGCAGTTGTTGTGCAGGTGGACGGGGATGCCGAGCTTGTTCTCCAGGATCTCCGCCATGGGATAGTCCCGCATCCCGGGGATCCGGGAATAGAAGGTTATTCTGCGCCCGGGTACGTCCACTTGCCCCGGAGCGCCCAGCCCCAGGCCCAGGATGCGCTCGACGACCAGCCCCCGGGCCGCGAAAGCCGCGCGGACGCCCCCGGCGATGACTTCGGTTACAGCATCCGCGTCCAGCCCTCCCTTCAGGGCCAGGATGCTGGAGTACAGGCGGTTTCCCCGGAAGTCGAACAGCCCCAGGGATGCACGATCCACCCAGAACTCGACCCCCAGGGTGTACAGGGCGTCGGCCTTGGCGGCGAAGGAAACGGGGGGCCGGCCTTTACGCTCCTTGGAGTCCTCCGCCTGGGCGGCCGGAGGGAGGGGCTCGATGTAGCCGGAATCCTCCAGGCTGGAGAAGATGCGCAGCATGGTCGGGGCCCGCAGGCCCGTGGCGTTGACGGCCTCGGACTGGGAAAGGCCCTGGTCCCCGGCCCGGCGGATCAGGTTCAGGACAAGGTTCTCGTTCCTCCTGCGGACATCCGAGGACCGCAGGGGGTCCCCTACGCCCGAACCGTCCCTCCGGAAATGGTTCACAGCCTGTCCCCGGACGCGGCTGCCGAGGCGTCCCGATGTTCCGCCTCCCGGGCGGCCTTCCGGAAGACATCCCGCCACTCGGACCGGGGCTTGAAGAAGGCGGGGGGCTTCCCGATCGGCGCCTCGACCTCCAGGGTCGCGCCCGCGGGGGAGGGGGAGCGCAGGACGCGATCGGACCAGAACTCGATCCATTCTCCGGGGGGCAGGTGGAACCTGCGCATGCGGGCGCCTTCCTCCAGCACCGGGGCGACCAGGAGATCCGGGCCCAGGAGGAACTGGTCCTGGATGCCCCAAGCCTCGGGGTCCTCCTCGAAGTGCAGGAAGACCGGCCGCTGGACCGGGAGGCCCCTCCGGGCGGTATCCCGTACACATTCCTGGATGTACGGCTTTAGGGCGACGTGCAGGCGGGTCATGGAGGCTAGATGCGCAAGGGTTTCCTCGTCGGAGTCGAACTGCCAGTTGTCCTTGGGCCGGTTCCCCTCGTGGGTCCGCATGAAGGGGGTGAAGGCGGCCAGTTCGGCCCAGCGCTGAAAGAGCTCCTTGGTCCGCTTCAGCATGAACAGAGTCGTGTAGCCCCCGATGTCGGAGTGATGGAGGCCGTGGCCGCTCATCGCCAGGGACAGGGCCGCGGGGATCACGGAGGGAAGGCCGTCGTCCTTGGACCAGTCCACGTTCTGGTCCCCCGCCCACATCATCGGGCACCACTTCTGGCTCCCGGTCCATCCGGCCCGCATGAAATAGACGATCTCGCCGGCGGCTCCCGCCTCGTCCACGGCCTCCCGGTTGGCCCGGGCCCAGAGGGCGGGCCACTCGTTGTGGGCCAGCTCCGCGGGGGTCCCGTCCGCCAGGACCGCGTCCGTGGGCAGGTACTCCCCGAAGTCGGCCATCCATCCCCCCAGGCCCAGCTCGATGAGGTTCTTCCGGATGACGCCCTTGTACCAGGCGAAGGCCTCGGGCTTGGTGAAGTCCACGATGCCCGCTTCGAACTCCCCGAAGTCCACCCGGTAGATCGCCCCGTCGGCTCGCCGGGCCAATAAGTCCTTGGCGGCGGCCTCCTCAAAGAGGGACTTTCCGGCCGCTACGTAGGGGTTGATGTAGCCCAGGAATCGCACCCCCTCGGCCTTGAGCTTCCGGATCGCCCGGTCCAGGCCGGGGTAGCGCTCGGGGTCCCAGACCCAGTTCCAGCGCAGCCGCTGGCCGAAGCTGGTCATGTTGATCCCCTCCCAGTCCTGGGCCCAGATCCCCGAGACGGGAACCCCCGCGGCCCGGGCGCGCTCCAGCTTGGCAAGGCAGGTCTCGGTTCCGCCCTGGATGCCCAAGACCACTCCGTCATAGGCCCAGTCTGGGAGCTCCGGCTGGCGGCCCAACAGGTCCGTGAGGTCGGACAGCAGGTTCGGCATGGAATCCGCCGCCCCGACGGTCATGGAAGCGGGAAGCTGCCAGACATAGTATTCGTGCCGGTCCGGGAACCGGAAATCGAAGGAAGCCCAGGCGGTGGCGTCGAAATGGTAGAAGACCCGGCGGCTGGAACAGAAGGTAGGCTGGGGGTAGAAGGTCCAGTAGTAGTCGCCGCCGGCCTTGTCGTGGAGATCCGCCAGGCGGGTCACCTCGGTGAGCTTGTTGCGGCCCACTCCCTGCTCGCTGGTCCACAGGGGAAAGACCCGGCCCCGGAGGTCGAAGTAGGAGAACTGCTCTCCCGCCCCGTAGACATGTTCGGAAGCCTCCGCGGGGAGGCGGACCCGGTATCGGTTGGGCCGGGACGAGGGATCCTCGCCGGGTTCGGGTTCCGCTTGGAAGCGGACGACCAGGCGGCCCCGGACCTCCGAGAACTCCGCCCGGACGGGATAGAGACCCCGGCGGGAAAAACGGACCACCGCGCCCCCCTCCGGCCGGATATCCAGTTCGAAATCCTCCAGGGCCACCAGTTCGGCCAGGGCTTCGGTCACCTCGAAGTTGCCGTGGTGCATCTCGTAGCGGCCCTCTCCCCGTCCCGCGGACAGGAAGGCCCGGCCCGGGCGGTGTTCCACAACGAGCCGGCCGTCCAGCCGCGCTTCGAAACCCTCCGGGGTCCTGGTCAGGGATAGTCTGTTCATAATCCTTCCCTAGAATGGCTTTCGGTGCTTCGTCGGCGGATACTCCGGTTCAACGATCGGACCCGGGAGCCCCGGCCGGAGAACCCGGCTCCACTTGGCTCCCGCCGAGAAAGCCTGTATTTCTTCTCTTATGTAAGTAATTCGATCCTAGGGGTAGAAGCCGGACCTGTCAAGGGAAAACTCCTGAGCCGCCGCCCTCCTGCACCGGCGAATCAGAAGAGTCCCTCCTTTTTTTGTTGACAGGATTCCAATCCCGGGTATTATTTACATAAAGTAACTAATGTGCCGTCAGCATCGGGGTCGGCCTCGGCGGCGGCAGACGGAATGCGGTAGGCTTCCGGAATCCACGTCCAGCGAAAAAAAGGAAGTGCAAGATGAAACTGAAGAAAACCGTATTGCTCGGCGTTCTTCTGGCCGCCGCGGCGTTCGCGTCCGCCCAGAAGGTCATCAACGTCCTGCTTTGGGATGATCCCTATCCCAAGGCCCTCATGGCCATGCTGCCGGAGTTCGAGAAGGCGACCAACATCAAGGTAAACATCGAGATGCTCCAGCCTCCCCAGGTCCTGACCAAGACCGCTGTCGCCGTCACCGCAACCAGCACCGACTACGACGTGGTCGGCATCGACGAGGGCAACGTCCCGGTCTTCGCCTCCCTCCTTTTGCCCTTCGACAAGTGGCCCGAGGGCAAGGTGTACCCCAAGACGGACCCCAAGTCCGTGACCCCCAAGATGCTGAACATCGGCACCTGGAACAACGTCCAGCTCGGTATTCCCATCAACGGAAACCTCTACGTATGGATGACCCGGAAGGACCTGATCGAGAATCCGACCTACAGGGCCCAGTTCAAGGCCAAGTTCGGGTACGACCTCGGCATCCCCAAGACCTTCAAGGAACTCCTTGAGATGGGAACCTTCTTCCACGAGAACGGCATCGCCGCGGGCTTCGGGCCCTTCAACGGCGGACCCGCCGGCGTCCTCTCGGAAGCCGTGTTCATGTGGGAATCCCACGGCACCAAGTTCATCGACTACACCGGCGGGACCTTCAAGGTCGTCCTGGACGAGGCCAAGGCGATCGAGGGAATGGAGTTCTACAAGAAGCTGATGGCCATCTCCCCCAAGGGCGCCGAGACCATGGCCCATGTGGAGCGCCAGGCCGCCTTCGCCGCGGACCCCAAGGGCGTCTTCTCCATGTTCATCTGGCCGGCCCAGATCGCCGCCTACGAGGACCCGAACAAGTCCCTGGTGGCCGGCAAGATCGCCTACTCCGCCCCCCCCGCGGGACCCCGCGGACAGGCCGCCATCACCGGCGCCTGGGCCATCTGCATCCCCAAGGCCTCCAAGAACGCCGCCGCCGCCGCGGAGTTCATCTACTGGTGGTCCAGCAAGGCCGTCGCGGACAAGCTGATCCAGGCCAACACCATCCCCGCCCGGACCGAATCCCTGACCAACCCCGCCTATGTCGCCACCAAGCCCTGGCTGCCGGCCCTGGCGGCTTCCATGAACGTGGCCGCCTCCCGGCCCCGGTTCAAGGAGATCGGGCAGGTCCAGGACGTGGTGAAGAAGTACTGGATCATGGGTATCACCGGGCAGATGCCCACCAAGGACGCCGTCCAGGCCATCGTTCGGGAAACCAATGACATTCTCAAGAAGGCGGGTTACTAGCCCTTCCGGGAACGCCGCCTCAACGAACGGGACGGGGGGCTACGGCTCCCCCGTCCCGTTTTTGATCCCGGCGTTCCTCATCGTTTTCGCGGTCCTCATCTTCCCCATCGTCTTCTCCTTCGTGGTGTCCTTGTTCGACTGGCCCCTGTCCGCGGGGGGAGGCGCCCGGCGTTTCGTCGGCCCGGGGAACTATGTGGAGTTGGTCCGGGACAAGGAGTTCTGGAACAGCCTGCGTCTCCAGCTGGGGTTCATCTTCATCGCCATACCGATCGAGATCGCCCTGGGCCTGGGAGCCGCCCTGCTCTTGAACCGGGAGTTCCGGGGAGGAAGGGTCGTACGCGCCCTCATC
>JAAYUR010000065.1 GCA_012517645.1 Treponema sp. | reverse complement strand
GTCGTTCGAATACACCGGCAGCTCCCATACCGCCGCCGACGCACATCGTGACCAGCCCATATCTGTTCCGTGTCTCTTCCAGAAACGCTAGCGCCTTGCAGGTTAAAATCGCGCCCGAGGCGCCCAGGGGATGACCGAGAGCTATAGCGCCGCCCCAGGGATTCACCACGGCGGGATCCATCCCGAGAGCCCGCATGCACGCTACAGCCTGAGAAGCGAACGCCTCGTTGAGTTCGATTACGTCGATCTGCTCGAGGCGGAGTCCTACCTTCTCGAGAACTTTAGGGACGGCCTCAACAGGACCAATGCCCATGTACTCCGGCGGGACTCCGGCCGTCGAATACCCCAGAAGGCGGGCAACGGGTCGGAGTCCTAGTTTTTCAGCCCTTCGGGAATCCATCAGCACGAGGAAGGCTGCCCCGTCCGTCATCTGGGAGGAATTCCCGGCTGTCACTCTGCCTCCTTCCTTGAAACAGGGGACCAAGGCCGAGAGGCTCTCCATGCTCGTATCGGCCCGCATACCCTCATCCCGGAGGATCGCCCACGTCGAGCCGTCTTCCTCCCTGCGGACTACAGGCAATATCTGCCCCTCGAAGCGGCCCTGATCCCAGGCGTCCAGGGCGCGGCGGTGGCTTTCCAGGGCCAGCTGGTCCATATCCTCCCGGGTAACGGAGAATCTCTCGGCAACGTTCTCGGCCGTCAGCCCCATGTCCATGTACGCCTCAGGCCGATTCTTCGCGAGCCAAGGCTCGAAGGTCTCCGGGGAAGGAGCCATGGGAACCATGCTCATGGATTCCACTCCCCCGGCCACAATGATGGATGCCTCTCCGCACCGGATGGCGTTGGAGGCCAGTGCGATGGTCTGCAATCCTGACGAGCAAAATCTATTTACGGTCTGGGAAGTCACGCGGTCCGGGAAACCCGCACGCTGGAGAATCAGGCGGGAGATGTTCCACCCCTGGACCCCGTACGGCATAGCGCATCCGACGATAACGTCGTCGATCTCTCCTGGATCCAGGCCCGCAAGCCGATCCACGAGGCCCCGCAGCGCCTGAGCTCCGAAATCCACCGGATGCAGGTCACGGAAGGATCCCTTCCTAGCCTTCGCGCAGGCCGTCCTTCCATAGGCTACGACCACCGCGTCTAGCAACTCTGCCATATACAACTCCCGGTTCCTTCAAATTGTAGCGTTCTAGTTTCTCGTAGAGCACGTTCCTGGAAATACCCAGCAACGCGGCGGCCTTGACCCGGTTGCCGCCCGCCGCGCACAGCGCGTCCCGGACGAGCTCCCTCTCCAGGTTGTTTCTAGCCGACTTCAGATTGTAGTAGGATTGCCCGCGGGGAACGCATCGTCCGCGAGCTCTCATGCGCAGAATGAGCTGGTTGAAATCCTTCTCTTGGAGCACCGGCGATTCCGCCATGTTCATAGCGCTTTCCACGGCGTTCCGGAGCTCCCGGATATTGCCGGGCCAGTCGTACTGCAAGAGGAGCTCCATCATTGAGGGAGCGATCCCCTCAATGGCCATTCCCAGTTTAAAATTAAGATTCTTGATCAAATGCTCCACCAGAATGGGAATATCCTCAAGATGCTCGCGCAAGGGCGGAGCTGTTATTTTGATAATACTAAGGCGGAAATAGAGGTCGCTCCGAAACTGACCCGCCTCGACGAGCTGCTCAAGCGGGACGCTCGACGCGGCGATGACTCGGACATCGACGGGTACGCTCTTGTCACCCCCGACCGGATCAATCTCCATTTCCTGGAGAACCCGAAGAAATTTCGGCTGCAGGGCCGGAGTCAAAAGATTGATCTCGTCCAGGAAGATGGATCCGCCGTCTGCTATGGCGAAGCGGCCCGTTTTCCCGTTCCGAGAGGCCCCCGTGAATGCCCCGGCCGCGTACCCGAAAAATTCGGATTCCATTAGATCCGCGGGGATCGCCGAGCAGTTCACCCGAACGAAGTTGCACATCTTGCGGGGGCTTAGGGCGTGAATCGCGTGGGCGATGAGCTCCTTTCCGCAACCGGTCTCCCCTTCTATCAGGACCGTCGAGGAGAACCGCGCGGCTTGCGCGATCTTCTCCTTGAGGCCGAGGATCGCGTCGCTCGTGCCGATAATGCTGTCCAGCCCGTACTTCGCCCCTCGCTCCCTAGAGAGCTCGTGCTTATAGTACTCCAGCTCGCTGGACAGCGCGTTGATCTGATCCGTCAGCTGGCGGGCGTCGCTCATGCCGTTCACGATGACGTATAGAAAAACCCCGTCCACGGATCCGTCGTCGGCGAATCGAGGGAAATAGGTGGTGAACGCGGGAACGTTTCGTCGCCAGACTGGTTTCCCCACCACTGGTTTTCCGGTCCGAAGCACCTCGCCCGCAAAAGTTTCCGGTATAACGTCCCAAACCCGCCTTCCGAGGACTTCTTCCGCCCTGAACCCGGTGTACTTCTCCCAGCCCTCGCTCACGAAGGTGTAATTGCCGTTCTTATCGAGTACGGCCATGGCGAGACCGTTGATGAACTCCATCGCGTCGTCGTAAGCGAGATTATTTACCAACCTGGTTTCCCCCTGCAGGATCGCAGTATACCAACCGCCTCCGAAGGGAACAATGAACCCCTCGAAGGCGGCCGGCCAGAGGCCGGGATGCCTAGGCTGCGTATTTAGCTACTGCCGCCGCGCCTTTATCGGTGAGCCGAAGCCTGCGCTTAAAAAGTCCGCCTTCGATGATGTATCCCTGGCGAGTGAGATGGGCCGAGATCGCCGCCATGTGCATGGACTTGATCCCGTGCCGCTTGACGAACTCCGCCTGCTTCTCCGGGGTGTTCTTCAAAATCCCCAGAAGCTCGACGTAGAGC
>JAAYUR010000055.1 GCA_012517645.1 Treponema sp. | reverse complement strand
GTCCCCCGGAGCGTGTTGGGTCCGGGAGCGCAGGACGCGAGCAGGAGAACCGCGATCGACAGGATACCTAGGACGGGGGTGAGCGCTTTCATGAGCCTCTCCTTGATCCGGGGCCGGACATGTCCGGTCCTCGGTATTCACGGATCCCTGGATGGAGGCGATCCGCGGCGGCCGCGGGCACAGGTGCCCTGCCGACCGCACGAGGAGAATATACCACCCCGCGGAGAGCGATACCAGCCGGATCGGCCGAACCGGGGTCGGACGGCCCCGCTAGTGTCCCGCGGATCGATATTTTCCTGTTTTTTCCTCGCTCGTGCCGATCCCCCGGCCGCTCCACAGCTTCATGTACGTGGCCGCCGTGGGTACTCCCGATTCGAGAAGGGCCTTGTGGGCCGCCGCGGCCGCCTCTAAAAGGCGGTCCAGGGGGCCTTCGATGACCGTCTCGAAGGGGCCGACCGTATAGGTCAACCCCGAGGCGTCGATCGCGGCGATGGCCCGGTCCACGGCGGACCAGGTCTCCTCGCGGCCTTCCAGGCCCAGGGGAAGGCACTGGATCGCCAGGGCCGAACGAATGGAGCCTGTATTCATGATGAACCTCCTTGGAATACGTCCCCGAATGAGAAATCTCTCCCCCTCGGGACGCCGAAATCAACCTAGGTAAAAAGCGAAGAGGCCGGATTTTAGGAAATAGGCCGCGCTCAATGCGGATGCGAGAAAACCCGCAGCGCAGTACAGGGTGTCCCCACGTGTCCAGGGGCTGTCCTTCAGGAAGGTCCGCGGTCCTGGACTGTCCGCTCCCCGGGCGGCCATGGACAGGGATACCCGTTCCGCGTGCCGAACCGCCCCGGTCAAAAGGGACACGGCGGTAAAGACCCGGTCCCGGATCCTGCGCCTGCGGTTCCCGAACCGGAAGGCTTGGGCGTTCTCGATGATCCCGAGGTCCCTACGGAGAAGAGGGATGGTGTTCCATCCCGCGAAGAGCGCGTATCCGACCCGCGGGGAAAGGCGAAGGCGTATCATGAGGGCCCGCACCAGGTCGTAGGGGTCGACCACGAAGATAAAGCCGATGGACAGCGAGATAAGGCTGACGCTCCGCAGGAATACGGCGACGCCCCGGGCAAGCCCGTTCGAACCCTCCGCGGGCGCGAGGACGTTGAGGAAGAAGAGTCCAAGAGAAACCAGGGACAACAGGGCGAGGGTTTTCAGGTACCGGCCCAAGGGGATTCCTCCCAAGACCCATAGATTCACCACGCCCAGGATGAAATAGGCCGACGGCACCGCGTACCCGGTTGAAAGGAGCACGGGAACGATGAGGCAGGCCGTCACGAACAGGACGGCCAGGGGATTACGCGGACTTAAGCGCGCCGGCATGGCAGCTCTCCTCCGGGCGGACGGCCCCGTCCCGCATTCGGTAGACGGTATCCGATACCGCGAACACGAACTCCTCGTCGTGGGAAACGAAGAGCACCCCGGCCCCCGATTCGGCCAGGGCGCCGAGGTCCCGGACCAGGGCCGAACGGGCGGTGTCGTCCAGACCGTAGGTGGGTTCGTCCAACAGGTATAGGGGACGCCGTTCCGCGAGGGCGATACAGAGGTTCAGCCTGCGTTTTTCCCCCTCGCTCAGCCGATAGGGATTCCGATCGAGCAATCCGTCCAATCCGTACCTCTCCGCGGATTCAAAGGCTGCCGACCCGGACAGCCCCAGCTCCGCGCGGACTGTTTCCGCTACGAACATGTGTTCCGGGTTCTGGGGTATGTACAGGAGCGCCGAGTGGAAGTCCCGGGGATTCATGGACGCCGAGTCCCGGCCGGCGATCCGTATCGAGCCGGAGCCGGGATTCAGGATGCGGGCGATGCCGGCTAGCATGGTCGTCTTTCCGCAGCCGCTGGGCCCCGTCAGGGCGGCGATCCGTCCGGATGGAACGGTCAAGTCGATGTTCCGGAAAAGCGGCGACAGCCCTTCAAAGCTATGGCCGAGGCCCCGGACTTCCAGGGCGGGCGGGGCGGTCGGGGCGGAAGCGGAGGTACCGAGGCCGGCCGCTTCCGTCGCGGTGGGCACGGCTGCGCTCGGTAGCCCGGGAAGATCGGCGGGGTCTTCGAGGCCGATCCCGACGGATGGATTTGCACTACCGGTCCTGGAACCCTCCGGGAGCGGGTAGGTACGGAAATCGGAAGAGACCAGGCCGCCGCCGGGGACGACTTCCCAGGCCCGGGCGCAGAAGGCCGCGGCAGCCTCGATCCTGTGTTCCACGACGACCACCGCCGTGCGCTCGGGAAGGATTCGCAGGGCTTCGAAGAAGGCCCCGGAGGAATCCGGATCGAGATAGGCCGTGGGCTCGTCCAGGAAGAGTATCTCCGGTTCCCGGGCCAGGGCGGAGGCCAAGGAAACCCGCTGGCACTCCCCGCCGGAAAGGCTCAACGGGTGCCGTTTCGCCAGGTGGCTTATTCCAAGACGGTCCAGAATCTCCGCCGTTCGGGCTCGGATGGCCGATGCGGGCATTCCGTCGTTCTCCAGGGAGAAGGCGATCTCCTCTTCCACCGTGGGGGTTATGATCTGGGCTTCGGGATTTTGGAGGACCACGCCCATCGAGCGGTAGAGTCGTTCCACGGTACCGGATAAGACTCCGGAGACATACTCGGGAGCCAGGCCTGCCATCAATAGCAGGAGAGTGGATTTGCCGGAACCCGAGGGGCCTCGGATCAGGATGCGATCTCCCTCCCGTATCGTCAGGTCGACGCTCTCGAGCACGGCCCTCGGAGAGCCCCGGAAGCGGAACCCCGCGGAGCGCAGGCGAAGGAGATCACGCACCGGAGACGTCGTCCCCGGCGAGCAGGTTTGAGGCCGCCCCGGTCCGGATGATCGCCCGGCCTACCCGGTAGGCCCCGAAACCCGCCCAGAACGCCCCCCCCGCTAGGATGCTCACGAACTGGATGGGCCAGACCCAAGGCCGGAGGGTCCAGTACTGGCTGTAGAAGAAATCCAGGCCGTAGGAGAGGACGCCCGCCGCCATGCCCGCCGCGATCATGACGCGCAGGTCCCAGCGCCGGTACCCCGTTGCGGCGAACACGAGCTCGCACCCGAGTCCCTGCACCAGGCCCCAGACGGCGGCGGTGATGCCCCATTGGGTGATGAAACCTTCCAGGACCGCGGCGATCAGTTCCCCGAACAAGGCCGCCCCGGGCTTTCGTATCAGGAAGGGGACCAGGGTCCCCCCGGTGAACCACATTCCCGCGAGCAGGTATCCGAGACCCACGGATGAAAGGGGGGACGCGAGTGCGGAAACGAAGGTCCAGCCCCAGAAAAGGACCCCGATCGCCACGGACAGGACCACCAGGACTACGATCTCGTTCAGTTTCCAGGATTTCTTGACAGCCATGAATTGCTCCTTCCCGGTAGTAACCGAGCATGAGGACGGAATGGCTGTGGGGGAGACGAATCGGTTCCCTTCGCCGGTATTATCCGGATCAGGTTCAACGGGTATGATCTCAGGCTCCCAACGGGAACCACCCCACGATGCTATAATAGTATCGACGCCGGCGGATAAGGTCAATCCGCGGGGAGGGGAGTCGCCGTTGTCCGTTGTCTTCGATTTTTCGGGAACCCGGGTCCGTCGGGCCTTGGGCGCGTCGGCGGCCGCGTTGAACCTGGCGGGATTGGCCGCGGGTGTCCTGTTCTCCCTTGCGCCCGGTGCGGATGCGGCCGGCCGCCTGTTAGGCTGGATACTTCCGGCCGCCGCGGCGGGCGC
>JAAYUR010000409.1 GCA_012517645.1 Treponema sp. | reverse complement strand
ACCCCTCCCTGGCCGAGGCGGACATCCTCGTGGTGAACGGCCACGAGATCAAGTGCGTGATGGCCGAGAAGGAGCTCAAGAACCTGCCCTGGGCCAAGCTGGGCGTCGAGTACGTGATCGAGTCCACGGGACTCTTCACGGACGAGAAGGCCTACGGACACCTGGACGCGGGAGCCAAGAAGGTCATCGTCTCCGCCCCCGCCAAGAGCAAGAGCGAGGAAAAGCCCATCAAGACCTTCGTCATCGGCGTGAACGAGAAGGACTACGACGCGTCCAAGCACCACGTCGTGTCCAACGCTTCCTGCACCACCAACTGCCTGGCCCCGGTCGTCCACGTCCTGCTCAAGGAGGGGATCGGGATCGAGACGGGCCTGATGACCACGATCCACAGCTATACCGCCACCCAGAAGACCGTGGACGGGGTTTCCAAGAAGGACTGGAGGGGCGGCCGCGCCGCGGCGATCAACATCATCCCCTCCACCACCGGGGCCGCCAAGGCCGTCGGGGAGGTCCTGCCTTCCACGAAGGGCAAGCTCACAGGCATGTCCTTCCGGGTGCCTTCCGCGGACGTGTCCGTCGTGGATCTGACCTTCCGAGCGGCTCGGGACACCTCCATCGAGGAGATCGACGGCCTACTGAAAAAGGCGGCCGGTTCCTATCTCAAGGGCATCCTGGGATATACCGACGAGGAGCTCGTTTCCACGGACTTCATCCACGATCCCCGCTCCTCCATCTACGACAGTCTGGCCACCTTGCAGAACAATCTCCCCGGGGAGAAGCGCTTCTTCAAGGTCGTCTCCTGGTACGACAACGAGTGGGGATATTCCAACCGAGTCGTGGACATGCTCAAGTATATGGCGGGGATGAAGTAAGATCCCGAGGGCAACCGTCCAAGGACCTTGTCGGTTATTGGTCGGCTTGCATTGGTGCGGCGGTTCCTAACGTTCTTATGGCGCGTCGGGAACCGCGAGGGATGGCCGACTTGTCGGCCATCCCGGCCCTTTCGATTCCGGAGAACCCCATGATCAAGACGGTCAAAGACATCGACCTGAAGGGAAAGCGGGTCGTAATGCGCGTGGACTTCAACGTCCCCATGAAGGACGGGAAGGTCCAGGACGACACCCGAATCGCCGCCTCCCTCCCCACGATCCGGTATTGCCTGGAGCAAGGAGTCAAGAGCCTGGTCTTGATGAGCCATCTGGGTGACCCTAGGAAGGACGCCAAGAAGGCCAAGGAAAAGGCGGAGAAGGACGGCAAGCCCTTCGACGAGGAAACGTACATCGCCGGAAAGCATAGGATGAGACCGGTGGCGGAGCATCTGGCGAAGCTCCTGGGTCGTCCGGTGATCTTCGCCGGAGAGGATTCCTGCTACGGCAAGAAGGCCTTCATCGAATCCCAGCCGAAGGGCTCGGTGATCATGCTGGAGAACACCCGCTTCCACAAGGAAGAGACCAGCGAGGACCCGGCGGAACGGGACAAGCTGGCCCGGGAGCTCGCCGGGTACGGCGAGATCTTCGTGAACGACGCCTTCGGCACGGCCCATCGGGACCACGCCTCTACGGCCTCGGTATCCAAGTTCCTCCCCGTTTCCGTGGGCGGCTTCCTGATGGCCAAGGAGGTGGAGTACCTGGAACCCATGGTGGTGAACCCTCCCAAGCCCATGGTCGCCGTCATCGGCGGCGCCAAGGTATCCTCCAAGATCGCGGTCCTGGAAAGCCTCTTGAAGAATGCCCAGGCCCTGGTCATCGGGGGGGGGATGGCATACACCTTCCTCCGAGCCCTGGGCAAGAAAACCGGCAAGTCCTTGGTGGAAGAGGAAATGATCGGAACCGCCCGATCCATCCTGGACTCCGCGGCCTCCGCTGGGGTGGAAGTGGTCCTTCCGCTGGACCACGTATGCGCCGCGACCTTCGACGCCGCGGCGTCTCCGGTTCCGGTGGACGGTCTGGACATCCCGGACGGCCTCATGGGCATGGATGTGGGCCCCAAGACCCTGGCCAAGTACGCGAAGGTCCTGTCCTCCGCGAAGAGCATCGTTTGGAACGGACCGGTGGGGGTCTTCGAGTTCGAGGCCTTCGCCAAGGGCACCGGAGAGGTGGCCAAGCTGGTGGCCCAGGCCACGGGTCGAGGCGCGATGACGGTGGTCGGCGGAGGGGATTCCGTGGCCGCGGTAAACAAGTTCGGCCTGGCGGACAGGATGAGCCACGTCTCCACGGGCGGCGGGGCGAGCCTCGAGCTCCTGGAGGGCAAGAAGCTCCCGGGCATCGAGGTCTGCCGATAGTAACGTTTCCCAACGATTCGACCGACGGCTGCCGGGTCCGAGGCTCGAAGCCGGAAGGCAGCCGGCGGCGGATCCGAACCCCGCCTTTTTAAGGAGAAATCGATGCGTT
>JAAYUR010000160.1 GCA_012517645.1 Treponema sp. | reverse complement strand
GACCCATGGCCAAGTACCCGTACACCGAGATCGAGTCCAAGTGGCAGCGCTACTGGGACGAGCACAAGACCTTCAAGGCCGTCGAGGACCCGAGCATCCCCGCGGACAAGCGGATCTACGTCCTGGACATGTTCCCCTATCCCTCCGGAGCGGGCCTCCACGTGGGGCATCCCGAGGGCTACACCGCCACGGATATCTACTGCCGCTTCCTGCGGATGAACGGCTACGCGGTCCTCCATCCCATGGGCTTCGACTCTTTCGGCCTGCCCGCGGAGAACTACGCCATCCAGACGGGTACCCACCCTGCGTCCACGACCGCGGCCAACATCGACCGGTTCCGGACCCAGATCAAGTCCCTGGGCTTCTCCTACGACTGGGACCGGGAGATCTCCACCTGCGATCCGGACTACTACAAGTGGACCCAGTGGATCTTCCTCAAACTCTTCGAACGGGGCCTGGCCTACGAGGCCGAGGCGCCCATCAACTGGTGCCCCAAGTGCAAGACGGGCCTGGCGAACGAGGAGGTCAAGGAAGGGCGCTGCGACCGCTGCGAGACCCCGGTCGTGCGAAATAGTATCCGGCAGTGGATCCTCAAGATCACCGCCTATGCGGACCGCCTTCTCGCGGACCTGGACACCCTGGACTGGTCGGAATCCATCAAGCTCATGCAGCGCAACTGGATCGGGCGGAGCGAAGGCGCCAACGTGATCTTCAAGATGGCCTCCGGCGAGGGCGAGATAGAAGTATACACGACCCGGCCGGACACCCTCTTCGGAGCCACCTACATGGTCCTGGCCCCGGAACACGCCCTGGTAGCCAAGATCACGACCCCGGACCGCAAGGCCGCGGTGGACGCCTACGTCGCGGAGGCCGCCCGGAAGAGCGACCTGGAGCGGACGGACCTGGCCAAGGACAAGACCGGCGAGTTCACGGGCGCCTACGCGATCAATCCCGTGAACGGACGCCGGATACCCGTGTGGATCTCCGACTACATCCTGGCCTCCTACGGGACCGGGGCCATCATGGCCGTCCCGGCCCACGACGAGCGGGACTGGGAGTTCGCCAAGAAGTTCGGTCTGCCCATCGTCCAGGTGGTGGCGGCCCCGGGCAGCGAGGCGGCCCGGACCGGCACGGCCGAGGGGGAGCCCGCGGAGTGCACTTCCGCGGAGGGCATCGCCGTCAATTCCGGCAAGTTCAACGGCCTTCCCACCGCCCGGGCCATCCAGGCCATCACCGAGTGGCTTACGGAACAGGGCATCGGCCGCAAGGCGGTGAACTACAAGCTCCGGGACTGGATTTTCTCCCGCCAGCGCTATTGGGGAGAGCCGATACCCGTCGTCCATTGCCAGAAATGCGGCATCGTTCCCCTCCCGGAGAGCGAACTGCCCCTCCGCCTGCCCGAGGTCAAGACCTACGCCCCCACGGGAACCGGAGAATCACCCCTGGCCGCCATGCACGACTGGGTGAACACCACCTGCCCGAAGTGCGGGGGGCCGGCCAAGCGGGAGACGAACACCATGCCGCAATGGGCGGGATCCTGCTGGTACTATCTCCGGTTCATCGACCCCAAGAACGACAAGGTCTTCGCGGCAAAGGACAAGATCGAGTACTGGATGCCCGTGGACCTCTACGTGGGCGGGGCGGAGCACGCGGTGCTCCACCTCCTGTATTCCCGGTTCTGGCACAAGGTCCTGTACGATATCGGGGCGGTCAACACCATCGAGCCCTTCCAGCGCCTCGTGAACCAGGGCATGATCCTGGGCGAGGACAACCAGAAGATGTCCAAGAGCCGGGGAAACGTGGTCAACCCCGACGACATCACCCGGGACTACGGCGCGGACGCCATGCGGGTCTACGAGATGTTCATGGGTCCCCTGGAGGTCTCCAAGCCCTGGGCGACCGCCGGCCTCGTGGGGGTCAGCCGGTTCCTGGAGCGCCTGTGGGCGCTTTCCGAAAAGCCCCTGACGGGAACTCCGCCCTCGGCGGACCTGGCCAAGCTCCTTCACAAGACCATCAAGAAGGTGACGGACGACACCGCCACGTTGAACTTCAACACCGCCATCAGCGCCATGATGATCCTTTCCAACGAGCTGGCCAAGCTGGACGCCCTTCCCCGGGAGGTCTGGGAGGTCTTCATCCGACTCCTGGCCCCCTATGCCGCCCACCTGGCGGAGGAGCTCTGGGAAAAGGCCGGCAAGGCGCCCAGCGTCGGACTGGCGCCCTGGCCGGCCTACGACGAGGCCCTGGTCCGGGACGAATCCGCGGTCATCGTGGTCCAGGTGAACGGGAAGGTCCGGGACAAGTTCGAGGTTCCCGCGGGCACGGACAAGGCGGAGCTCGAGCGGCTCGCCCTCGCGCGGGAGAAGACTCGGGAATGGACCGCGGGGAAGGAGATCCGCAAGGTGATCATCGTCCCCGACAAACTCGTGAATATCGTGGCCGGATAAGCCGGGCCTCGCCGGATCCGGTGCTCGGAGGTGCCATGTCGAGACGAGCGTTTTCCAATGTCGGAATCCTGGGGAAACTGGCGGTACTGGGAGTCGTATTCCTGCTCTCCCTTGTCGGAGTCTCCTACGTCTCCCTGCGCGCCTTCCGGGCCCTGACCACCACGATGGACAATATCCTGGAAGTCCAGAACAAGAAGGTCCGGAAGTTCGAGGACCTGGAGAACCAAGCCTACGCGGTCCAGGTTTCCATGTATCGGGCCATAAACTACACGATATCCGGCGGGGCCGCCTTGCAGACCGCCACCCGTACCTTCAATTCGGCCCTGGCGGAGTTCAAGACCTCCGTGGACTCCTTCGCCGAGGAAGCCCTGGAAACCGCCGAATACGACGAGTCGGGAGCCGTGAAGGGCCTTACGGGAGCGGACTTCGACGGGTACTTCAACACCGCGCGGATCGTGCAGGGCTACCTGAGGGATGATCCGCGCCGAGCCTTGGAGACGATGGCCCAGGTGGATTCCGTCTTCGACCAGCTCAAGGAGAGGATCTGGATCGAAGGATCCGCCGCCCGGACCCGGGCTTCCGAGGCGGAGGCCCGGGCGCGCAAGTCCGCGGCCGCCGCGAGCCTGACCGTCGTCGCGGCCTCAGCCTCGGTCCTGGTGATCGCCCTGATCCTGATCGTCCTAACCGTACGCTCCATCACGGTGCCCCTGAAAAAGCTCGAGGACACCCTGGCCCAGGCGGGGCGAGGGGACCTGCGGTACTGCTCGGACATGGACGGCCGGGACGAGATGGGCCGGATGGGCCGGAGCGTGGATGCCCTGGTCTGCGGCATCCGGGACCTCGTTTCCACGGTGATGGAAAAGGTCAAGGATCTCGAGACCACAGGCCAGAGCCTGGCCGCGAACATGGAGGAGACCGGGGCTGCGGTTCTCCAGATCAACGCGGGGATCGGGAACACCCGGGGACAGTTGAACCAGCAGTCCGATTCCGTCCAGGAGGTCTCCGCCGCGGTGGAACAGCTGGCCCGGAGCGTCGCTTCCCTGTCGGAGCGTATCGAAACCCAGTCGGACGTGATCGGCCAGTCCTCGGCCGCGACGGAGGAGATCATTGCGTCCGTGGAATCCGTGGCGCGAGCCGCGGACTCGGCGGCCCGGGCCTCCGAGGAGCTCACGGCCGAAGGCGTCCGGGGCAAGGCCCGCATCGACGAGGCGGGCGAGTCCGTGCGGGATATCGCCCGGCATTCTGAAAACCTTACCGAGGCGGTCCACCTGATCTCCGAGATCGCCAGCCGCACGAATCTTCTGGCCATGAACGCCGCCATCGAGGCGGCCCATGCCGGGGACGCCGGACGGGGCTTCGCCGTCGTGGCGGACGAGATCCGCAGGCTCGCCGAGCAGTCCACGTCCCAGGCCAAGGACATAGCCGGGGGGCTGGGCCAGGTATCCTCAGCGATCGAGAAGGTCCAGGGCGCGTCCCTGGCCGCGGTGGAGTCCTTCGGGACCGTGCTCGCGAAGGCGGACGCCCTGGGGGCGGAAATCCGGCGCATCAATTCCTCCATGGCCGAGCAGAGGGAGGGCGGCCGCCTGGTCCTTGAGGACCTGTCCCGCCTAAAGGACCTGACCCGGGAGATATCCTCCGGGGCGGAGGAGATGAAGGTCGGCAACCGGACCATCCTGGAGCAGGTTGAGCGCCTGACGGCGGTCAACAGCCTCGTCCTTCAGAACAACGCCGAGATAACCACGGGCACGAAGGAGATCAACGACGCCATCGCCGCGACCATGGACCTGGCTTCCCGGACCGCGGCTTCCATCGAAGAGGTCAAGTCCGCCCTGGAAACCTTCTCCGTCTAATGCCGGGGAGGGCGCCGGAGGATCAGACCGAGGCTTTCAGAAGGTACGGAACCCAGGCCGCCGCCGCGGCCAGGACCAGGAGGACGGTTCCCGCGGATCCCCGACCGGCCGGGACCCGGGAAGGGCGGTTCCGGTCGACGAAGAGCTCCTCGGAATAGATGCCCAGCAGTATCTCGTCCAGGTCCCGGAAGAAGGTCGTTCGTTTCAGCTTGATCCGGGTTTCCAGGATCCTTTCGTAGCAGCGCAGGGCGGAACCGATCAGGTTCCCGGCCCGTCCGGGGATCCGGAGATCCGAGCGGATGGTCGCCTTGGACACGTAGATCAGGGCCTCGAAGGTGACCGCCTTCTCCAAGCCTTCCATCAAGGCGGTCTCGGTCACCCGGATCGGCCCCCAGGAGGCCAGCACCCGACCGACGGGGACCAGGAGATTGGCTCCGACGATCCCGGCTATGACCAGGGCCGTGCCGAGTACGGGGACCTTCCGACCGGTGGCCCAGGAAAAGGCCATGGCCCCGGCCAGGATGCCCGCCCGGGGGGCCAGGCGGGGCTGGAACAGGAGGGCGGCCGCGACGGCCAAGCCCGCCGCGGCCAAAGCGTACGGATCGAATAGGCGGCGGGAGCGTTCGGCCCGTCCGGACCTATCCACGGGCGTCCTCCCGGGCGAGGGCGTACCATCGGGAGACCGCAATAAAGCGTTCGGAGAATATCCCCAGGGCAAGCCCCGTGGCCAGTCCCATGGCCAGAACGACCGGGGCGATGAGCCGGGCCGCACGGCCGAAGACCACGAGGGAGGCCAGGACCACCTGGACCGCGTTGGACGAGACGGCACCGAGCACGCTGATGCCTACGGCGGTGATGCGGGTCCGGAACAGCGCCCGGGCGCCGTACATGACCAGGGCCGCACAGAGGGTTCCCGCCAGGGAGAACAGGGCCACATAGGTGAAAAGGGACCCCGTGACCAAGCTCATCCCGACGACCTTGACGGCCGCCAGGGCAAGAAAGGGTCCGAAGGGAAGAAGGTCCACGGCCAAGAGCAGGGGCAGGTTCGCGATTCCAAGCCGCATGAAGGGAAGAGGCTTTGGGATCATGTATTCCACGGCGGAGAGGAAGAAGCAGAGGGCGGAGAGGAAGGCCAGGAGGCGCCCCCGGCGGTCACCAGGTGCCGGAATCGATTCCGGAACCGTCATCGGAACCTCCTTCCACCCGTACGAACACCTGGTTCGGGAGGCAGGCTACCCATTGGCCGGGCTGATTGATGAACCCGGCGGCTACGCAGGTCTGGTTGGGGCAGGGGGAACTCTCGATCGCGACCCCGCCGTCGTGGATATGAACCGTCGTGGTACCCAGGGGGCCGCGGATGCCGATCTCTCGGTCCGCGTCCAGGGGGTAGATCCATTCCTGCCCCGTGGAGTCGGCGATCACCACCCGCGGCTCCCCCGCGGCGTCGACCGCGCCCAGGGAGCTTAGGAAAACGACGGACAGGGCGGCCAGGACGACCGCCGCGTCCACGAGGGTGATCCGGAGCTTCCGGGGTTTGACCAGAAAGGGTCTTTCAGGATCCGATCGGCCCTGGTCCCGTCCGTCGTCCTTCTCAGCCGCAGCACCCACAGCCGCAGCCGCCTTCTTCACCGCAGTCACAGTCGTCGTCGCATTCATCGTGGGAGTGCACGTGGCCGTGAGCCAGCTCCTCGGCGGTGGCTTCCCGGATTCCCACGACCTTGACGTCGAAGTGGAGGTCCTCTCCGGCCAGGGGGTGGTTGGCGTCCACGGTGACGTCGTCGCCCTTGACGGCCACTACCGTAACGACCCGGGCCCCGTCCTCGCCGTGGGCCTCGAACTGCATGCCCTCCTCGATCTTGGAGGGGTCCGCGAAACTCGACTTCTTCACCGTGAATACCAGGTTCTCGTCGTACTCCCCGTAGGCCTCCCCGGGGTGCACGACGCAGGAGAGCTTGTCGCCCTCCTTCTTGCCTTCCAGCTGTTTCTCCAGGCCGGGTATCAAGTTGTCGTTGCCGTGGAGATACACCAGAGGCTCGGATTCCTCGGAGCTGTCGATCGTCTGACCGTCCGAGTCCTTCAGGGTATAGTCGATCGTGATGACCTTGTCTTTTTCTACGACCATGGTAACCGCCTTTCGGGGGGATTTCGCAGACAGGTTCGCTTCGGTCCGGGCGTGAATGCATAGGCTCAATAGGCGGGTCCGATGCCGGGTAGGAGCGTCCGGAATGCCAGGCTACTCTACCCTACCCGGCACAGGTCCGGCAAGGGGAGCGGAACACCGAGTTACGGGCCCGGAGGGAGCAGGGCCCGGGCGGCCACCTCGGACAGGAACCGGACTTCCATCCCAAGCTTGTAGTGCTCGTTCAGGTCGCTCAGCTGGCTGTGGCAGTTTTCACAGGCCGTCACCACGATCCGCGCGTGGGAGGATTTCAGCTGTTCCGCCTTGACCCGGGAGGATCTCATCCGGAATTCGAGTTCTCCCAAGGAGATGAGTCCGCCGCCCCCGCCGCAGCACCAGTTTTCCTGGCGATTCGGCGTAAGCTCCACGAAATTCGGGGCTACGGCCTTGAGAACCCGGCGGGGTTCCTCGTATACCCCCGCGTTTCGGGCGATCTGGCACGGGTCATGATAGGTGGTCAGGTCCTTGATCCTGCCCGGATCCAGTCGGATCCGTCCCTCGGAGAGGTACCGGTCTATGAGCTCGACGAAGGTGACCACGTTGAACGGCTGGGGGCCGATGAACTGCTTCATGACCCGGAAGGCCGTGCCGCATTCCACGGTGGCGACCTCTTTCACCCCCAAACGGACCGCTTCCGTGACGATGCGTTCGGCGATCCGGCTCATTCTGGAGGAATCTCCGACGAAGGCTCCAAAGTTGACGGCCTCGAAGTTCGATACGGTCCAGTCTTCCCCGGCGGCGTTGAACAAGGCCGCGGCATTCACGATGGAATGGGAGCCGGAAAGGGCGACGTACAGGGCACGGGCTCCCCGCTTTCTCGTAGGGCACCGCGGGGGAACCCGTCGGCGAATACGGCCAGAGAGCGCGGATCTCGGGTTCCAAGTTGCGGATGGGCGTTCTCGTAATCCCCCCGGCTGTCCACCCAGGTCTCCCCCTTGGCCACGGACATGTCGGCCAGCATGGAGAGTATCTTGGGTTCCCGGTCGGCTCCGATCAATAGAGCCTTGGCTATACCCATGATCTGCTGGGTGTCGATGCCGAAGGGGCAGTGAACCACACAGCGGCGGCATCCCGTGCAGGAATAGGCTGCGTCGTTGAGCTTTTCCAGGGTGTCGTCATCGAAGCGCAGGGTCTCCCCGAGCCAGGGAGCGAATCTACCCTCAAGCTTGAAATACCGGCGGAAGATCTTCCGGACGACCTCGGCCCGGCCTACAGCCGAGTACCTCAGCTCCGGCATGGAATTGAAGACGTGGCAGGATTCGACGCAGAGTCCGCAGCGCGCACAGGTGTCCAGATAGAGGCGCATGGCCCGGTTGAGCTTCGTCTCGAAAAGCGCTTTCAGGCGGGAAGTCATTTCCGCGTCCATGGGAGCCTCCGGATCGCGTTCAAAGGAAGGGCGAAGAAGGTGTGCACGATCTTCGTGAAGGGAAGGACTGCGAGGAAAAGTTCGGCCAGGAGCACGTGGATCACGATGAAATGGTAGTGGGATCCCGGCAGGACGGTTCGGGGATCGGCGAAGCTGAAGCTTCCGAGGATGCGGAAATACTCCGCGAAATCCTGCTTGGTCATGACGAACCCCTTGGCGGTCCAGGAATTGCCCCAGCTGATGAGGTCGCCGAACAGGAATACGAACAGAAGGAGCAGAAGCAATAGGTAATCCCCGGGCGTCGAGAGTTCCCGCACGGGGCTTCGGAACCTCCGGCCCAGGAAGAAGAAGGTGGGCAGGGTCACGAGGACGCCCACCAGTCCGGCTCCTACCATGTGCCGGGACTGCTCGCTAACGACGCTGATGTTCGGGAATAGGTCCAAATGTCCGACGATCAGGAGCAGGAACCCGAGGTGGTACATCATCAGGAACGCCCAGAACTTCCTGTCCCTTCGGTATACCTGGGACATCCCGAAGGTGTCCCTCAATGCTTGGCGGATCGGGTGCCGCGGTTCCGGATAGATCGCGAGGGGGTAGGGCAGGGGAGCAGCCCGGGCGATGCGGACGATCCGGGCGGCGGAGAATGCGATGAAGGCGACGATCGAGAGGTAGACCCCGGGCACCAGGATGAACCAATAAAGGCCTTGGAGCAGCCCGGATATTGGCGCGGAGCCTACCAAGGGCGTCGCGGCGCTCATCGCTTCCGCGGCAGGGTGAATCGCCGCGGAAGCTGCGGAAACGGCTTCGGTTCCCACGGGAGTCCCCTATTTCTTCCTTCGGACGAAGATGCGGATCAGGGTTCCTTCCTGACGGGTTTCCACGATCTCGTTCCCCGTGGTCTTGGCCCAGGCGGGGAAATCGTTCAACGCGCCGGGATCCGTGGATAGAACCTCCACGACCTGGCCCACCTGGATCTTCGGAACCTCCATGCTGGTCTTCACGATCGGCATCGGGCACTTGAGCCCTTGGTAATCCAGGGTCTTGATAGCGTCATGATCGGCCATGTTCTTCTCCTTAGAGGAATAATTGGATTGAGGATTCGCCGGCGTGGGACAGGAAGGTGGCCACTCCGACGCTTTCGAGTCCGGGATAGTCTACGAGTTCCTCGCGCCGTATGCCCATGAGGTCCATGGACATCTCGCAGACGAAGATCTTGACGCCCATCGCGCCCGCCGCGGCGTAGAGCTCGTCCAGGCTGGCGACGTTCTTCTTCTTCATGAGGCCCTTGATCATCGCGGAACCCGCCCCGGCCATCTCCATCTGGGACAGCTTGAGACGGTTCCAGCCCTTAGGGAGCATGAATCCGAACATCCTTGAGACGAGGTCCTTGCCTCGGACCCTCTTCTTGGGATCCCGAAGGGCGGAGGTTCCCCAGAAGGTGTAGAATAGGATCACTTCCATGCCCATTGCGGCGGCCCCGGTCGCGATGACCAGGGCTGCGATCTGCTTGTCCAGATCTCCCGAGAAAACGATCATGGAGAGTTTCTTTTTCGCTCCCGGACGTTCCTCTAGCTGGGCCTTGATCGCCGAAATTTCTCTTTCAACGTCCATTCTCGATGCTCCTCCGTGTTGCGCAGCGGACCGGGTCGTGGAGCTTCTGGAGCGCGGACGAGGAGGGTGAAACCGCTCGTTCGTGTGCGGAAGACGCGGCGTACGACCGGGCGGGACCCGGCGTTCGGACGATGCGCTGATATTGAATATGGATAGGACTCTATAGATAAATTAAAATATATTCATGCTCCCCCCTTCCCCTTCCCACATTCGAACGCCCCGGCTATAGTGGTTTCCATGACGGCAATCCAAGCCCTGATCCTGGGCCTCTTCCAGGGGATCTCCGAGTTCCTCCCCGTCTCCTCCAGCGGTCACCTCGTCATTCTTCGGGAGCTGTTCGGCCTGTCCGGAGTGCCCCGGCTCTTCGACGTAATCCTCCACGCGGCAACCCTGCTATCCGTGCTGGTCGTCTTTCGACGCCGGGTGGGCGGGATCCTGGCGGCCCTGGGTCGCTGGATCCTTCGACGCAAGGACGTCCCCGCCGAGGACGCCGAGAACCTGGCCCTGGTGATTCCCGCCCTGGCGGCCACGGCGGTCACGGCGGTGGTCGGACTGGGGATCGAGAAGTACCTGCCCGTGGAGTCCCCCCGCGTTGCCTCGGCGCTCCTTATGGTCACCGCGGTCATCCTCGTCCTCTCTTCCCGGTTCCGTGGAAACCTACGATACAGCCGGATCGGCCCGGCCCGGGGCGCCCTGATCGGCCTTGCCCAGGGCATCGGGGTCCTTCCCGGGATCAGCCGGTCCGGGATCACCATCTCCGCGGGTCTGGCTGCGGGCTTGGACCGGGATACGGCGGGCGAGTTCGCCTTCCTGCTGGCTATACCGGCCATAGCGGGCGCCCTGCTGCTGGAACTTAAGGACCTGTCAGAACTGGGCGCGTCGGTCGCGCCCGCGCCCCTGGCGATCGGGTTCCTGGCCGCGTTCGGCGCAGGATTAGCCGCGCTATCCGTGCTCATGCCCCTGGTGAGGAAAGGCCGTCTGGCCTGGTTCGCCGCCTATCTGATCCCCGCGGGGTTGGCCGGGCTCTTCCTGTTCCGCTGACCTTCCGATAATCAAATAATGCCGTCTCAAGGAGCCTGCCGGGCCCCGGGGCGCGTACACCTGCAGGTGGAGTCGAGGGTTTGAATAACGACGGATCTAGGAAGCCGGGTCTGCCCGGACGAATCGGAATCGCTCTGGCCGTTCTCGGAGCGGCCTCCGCCGTCTTTGTGATCGCGGCCCTGGCCGGAGGACCCGGTTCGGGATTTCCGGCCTCCGCGGGCAGGCTCCTGACCCGGCCCCTGGGCTGGGCTGCCCTCTGTCTCCCGGCATTCCTGTTCTTCGCGGCCGGGGTGCTCTTTCTTCCCGGTTACCGGAAGGACCTTTTAGTCTTGCTTTCCGGGGCGCCCCTTCCCTTCCTGATCCTGGTCTTCCTGGCTCGGTTCCTGGCCGAACCCGGCCCCTGGTACGACGCTTACCCCCTCCTGGAAGCCCTGGGCTTGCCGGGGACCGCGGCCCTGGGAGCCCTGGTCCTCCTGCTGTCGATCGCCCTCCTGTTGCGGCTCAAGGGACTCGCGGGCCGTGGGGACGGGGGGCTTGCTGAGCCGGATGGTAGTGCATCCGCACGTACTGTTACGAAGATTGTTGCGGCGCCTGGAGACTCTGTAACCACAGCCCGGCGCGAGCCGGAGGGGTCCGCAAGCGGGTTCTCCAAGTTCATCCCCCTGGTTCCCGCCGAGGGGGATGAGCTCTTCCCGGTTTCCGGGCTGACTCCGCCGGCCGCCCTGGGGGGAAGGGAGGCTGAAAGCTGCGGGTCGCTCCGTTCGCCCGACCTGCCCGACCCCGACGGGGAGTCTGTTGCCGAGGGTCCCTTCGACCCGACGCCGGAGGCTCAGGCGGTTCCGGAATGGAACACGAACGCGGAGGGCTCGGAAGAGGCTCCCATTCCGGTGCTCCTGCGGAGCGCCGGTACCGGAAAGAGCCGGGATTCGGAAGCCGGGTTAGGTTCGGATGCGGAATTCGAGGTCGGCCCGGTTTTGAGACCCGAATCCGGCCTCCGCCCGCCCCTCCTTTCCGGAGTGGCCGCGGACCCCACGGCGGAGGCGGAGATGCGCCCCAGCCGGGGCTCGCCTTTCGGATCGAGGGCCCCG
>JAAYUR010000550.1 GCA_012517645.1 Treponema sp. | reverse complement strand
GGCGCTCGTCACCAAGGAGCCGACCGCGCTGCCCATGTTCACCAGCTGCTCACCGGGCTGGATCAAATTCGCCGAGTACTTCCACCCCGAGTTCCTGCCCAACCTCTCGACCTGCAAGTCGCCGCAGCAGATGTTCGGCGCGGTGGCCAAGACGTACTACGCCGACAAGATGGGGCTGAATCCCAAGGACATCGTGGTGGTCTCGGTCATGCCCTGCACGGCCAAGAAGTTCGAGGCCAAGCGACCGGAGATGCGGGACGCATGGAAGTGGTGGAAGGAGAAGGGCAAGACCTACGGGTCCTTCTTCGACGTGGATTACGCCCTGACCACCCGGGAGCTGGCGCGGATGATCCGTCGGGCGGGCATCGATTTCGAACTCCTCCCGGACGAGAATTTCGACGACCCCCTGGGAGCTTCCACCGGGGCGGCCACGATCTTCGGCACCACCGGAGGCGTGATGGAGGCCGCGGTCCGGACCGCCTACGAGCTGGTGACCAAGAAGCACTTCCCGATCATGGAGCTGGCCGCCACCCGGGGCATGGAAGGGGTCAAGAGCGCGGAGCTGGACCTGGACGGTACCAAGCTGAAGGTGGCCGTCGCCCACACCCTCAAGAACGCCCGGGCGGTCCTGGACGAGATCGCCGCCGGCAAGAGCCCCTACGCCTTCGTGGAAGTCATGACCTGCCCAGGCGGATGCATCGGCTGCGGAGGCCAGCCCGTGGCGGTGGACCAGAAAAAGCGAGACATCCGGCAGAAGGCGGTCTACGCGGAGGACAAGCGCCTGCCCATCCGCAAGAGCCACGAGAACCCCTCGATTTCGGCCATCTATAAGGAGTTCCTGGGCAAGCCCCTGGGCCACCTGAGCCACGAGCTTCTGCACACCGAGTACAAGAGGCGGGACGTCTAGGAGCCCGCGGCGCAAGACGATCGAGCCCGGGGCTCCCCGCCCCGGGTTTTTAATTCCAGCTGGACAGGCGGCGAAGCCGTCGGGTATAAACGGTAGCCTATGGCCTTCCGAGCGATCGGCTTCGACATCGACGGCACCCTCTACCCCTCCTGGCGCCTAAACCTGGCCCTGGCCGGACTGGCGATCCGCAATTATCGCTGCCTCAAGGCCTTCGGCGAGGTGCGCCGGGAACTGAGGAATCTGGCCCGCACCCCGGAGTACCGATCCGCGCCCCCCGCGGGGATCGAGGCCTTCCACCGCTTCCAGGCGGGCTTGGCCGCCCGACGCCTGGGCATCGACGAGGAAACGGCCCGGGTACGGATCGAACGGTTCTTCTACCAGGTCGTTCCGGAAAGCTTCGGCCGCATCCGGCCCTTCCCGGATCTCCGGAAAGCCCTGGGACGCTTGAAAGCCGCGGGGCTTAAGCTGGGGGCCCTCTCGGACTTCCCGGGGGAGCGGAAGCTCGAGCTGTTGGGGCTGGGGGACCTCTTCGACGTCGTGATGACCAGCGAGGAGACCGGGTTCCTCAAGCCGGAACCCGAACCCGTCCGAATCCTGGCCGGGCGCCTAGGCACGGATCCCCGGGACCTGCTCTATGTCGGTAATTCCGCAGTCTACGACGTGGCGGGCGCCAAGGCTGCCGG
>JAAYUR010000023.1 GCA_012517645.1 Treponema sp. | reverse complement strand
GCCCCAGGGCGAGTTCACAGGAGCCCAGGACCAGGAGGGCGGCGGCCGCCGCCAGGATCATCGCATATCGATGTTTCATCTCCGACCTCCTCATTCTATGGGAGCCACCCACGGGTTGAACCGCAGGTCCACGGTTCCCCAGGAGGCCCCGGAGTTGTCCACCAGGCCCTGCACAAAGGAGAGGATCGATCCGTCCACTCCCGCGGGGGGCGGCGGAGAGAGGGCCTGGTCGGGCATGTCCTTCGGGGGCACGGCGCCGCCGTCCTCGCCGATGGTGCTGGACTGGCCCGCGCCGACCTGGACGGGCTGTCCGTCGGGGCCGGTGAACTCGACGTTCCCTTCCTCCACCCTCAGGTTCGTCGCGTCCTGGTCGAACCCGGTGCCCCGGACGGAGGCGGTGGCGGTGGGGCTCTTCACGGAGAAGTCCGTCTTGCCCCCCGCCGGGGGCGCCACGTCCGCGCGCACCCGGCCCGAGAGCAGGGCCAGGCGGACGGTTTCGGAACCCTCCAGCCGGGCTATCTCCTCGAGGGAGAGCCGGGTCAGGGGTTTGACCGTCAGGGTGGAGGCCCCGACGGATATGACGGCCACGCTCTTGAAGGCCGTGGAGATCAGGGTGTCCTTGGTCAGGGTCGCTCCGGCCTTGGCGGGAACCCAGTCCTTTCCGGGGGCCTTGAGCTCCACGGTCCCGGCCACCTGCTTGATCACCGCCAAGGGGGCGCCGGCCTGGGCGGCGGCCAGGCCAGCGGCGGCTAGAAGCACGAGCATCGGCAGGATTCGTTTCATTCCAGTCTCCTCGATCACAGGGAAAGGACGGCCGCCGCGGACAGAAGCCACCGGGCCGGGGTGTCCGGCAGGAAGGCCCCTCCCGAGGCGGGCAGGAAGACTCCGGCCCCCCAAAGGACCGAGAGATCCGAGAAGGGGGTCCATGTTACGGTCGCGTACAGCTCCGCCCCCAGCCACGGGGAATCGGAACCGGGATCCAGCTCGGCGTCCGCGGGGCCCCCGTCGGGGAAGCGGAGAAAGCCGACGGCCTGGGCCTCCGCGCCGAGGACGGCGGAGGGGCGGGCCCGGTAGCCGAGGCGGGCTGTGGCCAGGCCTGCGGGTCCCGGGGTGAAGACCCGGCCCTGCTCCAGGGCGGTGACGTTCGGGAAGCCCCCGTCCGCGCCGGTCGCGGCCCGCAGGCCCAGGTAGGCCTGGTCCTTCAGGGCGGTCGGAAGATCCCAGGAAACCTGCAGGGCCCCCGCGGCGTGGAAGGCGGGGTCGGAGCCCGAGGGCTCGGCCAGGGCCGCCGCCGCGCTCAGCTCGAAGGCTAGGGCGGCTCCGGCGGGGATGCCCGCGGTCAGGGTGAGGTACTGGGAGTGGAGGGTGTCCGATCCCCCCCTAAGGTCGAACTGGCCGACCGCCTGGGCGGACAGCCGGGACAGGAAGGCGGGGGGGTTCCGCAGGCCCCC
Source organism: Treponema sp. (assembly GCA_012517645.1). Classification (GTDB taxonomy): domain Bacteria; phylum Spirochaetota; class Spirochaetia; order Treponematales; family UBA12059; genus JAAYUR01. The sequence goes on along the minus strand of JAAYUR010000023.1, from coordinate 5,313 downwards.
GGAAAGGACGGCCAGGAGCCGGGGAGGGGCGAAGAACCGGTCGGCATCCAGGAGGTCCGCCCCGTCCGCGGCGGTCAGGACGATCTCCGCGGATTTCTTGTTCAGGAGGCCCGTATAGAAGAGCCCCGCGGAGGCGCCCAGGGGGCCCGGGGATCCGGTCCACCGCGCACCGTCCATAAGGCCCGAGGCCACGAAGCCGGACTCGTCCGCGAAGGGCATGCGCCCGAACTCCCAGGAGGTCCCGGGGGACGGCCGCAGTTTGACCTGGGACCGCCCCAGGTCCAGAAGGAGCGTCGCCGATTGGAAGGTGGTCTCCAGCTTGACGATCCCCGAGAGGTAGAGCTCCCCGTTCTCCCCCAGTAGGGCGGAGAACCAGGGATTGGCCATCACCGTGAGAGTGAAGCCCTCCTGGGACACCTTGGGGGCCAGGGTCAGGGCCAGGCCGAAATCGGAGGCCCCGGCGGAGACGGCCGGGATCAGGAGAAGGGCGAGGGCGATGACGGCGTTTCCACGATGGGTTTTCATTCCCCGCCTCCCTTCGCGTCCAGGACCCGGCCCAGGATCCGGACCAGGCGCTCTCCCGGCACGGGCTGGGCGGGATCCCGGCGGCCTTGGATGTACTGCTTGTACACGAGTTCCCGGTAGGCGTACCGGGGGCCGGGGAAGAGGCGGTACAGGAGCCCGCCCCTCATGGAAAAGGCGCTCATGACAAGGTAGGCGCTTTCGTCCAATCGGATGGGAGAGGCGGGATCCGCCCCCTCCGGGAGCCAGCCCTTTTCGAGAGCCGCCTTGAAGGCGTCCGCCTCGGACGCAGAGACCGGCAGGATGTCCGCGGCGGGAAGAACGTACCGTGCGGCCCGGGCGTAGGACACTTGGGGATCCGCAAGAAGGAGGTCCACCTCCTTGGCGGGCTGGGCGTGGATCCCCGCCGCGCTTGCCATGAAGAACAAGACCAGGATAACGTTTTTCATACCCGTCCCTTTCGTTTCATTACATGGAAGAGTGCCCGAATGTTGTATCCTGCACTATATGCTACTATACTGCGGTTGTGCGGAAATGCCAGGGGAATTCTCTTTTTTTATTAAATCGCTCATAAATAATCGCATGGTCCTGGCAGGCCGGTTAACGGCTCCCGAAATTTCGAGACCCTGCCGGATACGCTCCCAAGGAGGATTTCGTGAAGAACCAGCGCGTTCCCGCCCTGGCGGCGATCGGATCGGCCGTTCTCTTCTCGGCCCTCTACCTGACCAGCTTCTTCCGAAGCGCGGAGGCCGGGGTCTACGATCTCTTCCTGGGACTCAAGCCGCCCCGCCCCCGGACGGACCGGGTGGCCCTCCTGGACGTGGATGACCGGGCTATAGCCCACGTGGGGGTATTCCCCTGGCCGCGATCCGTCGTGGCGGACGGGCTTCTGCGTCTGAAGGAGTTCGGAGCCTCCGCGGTGGTATTCGATATCGAATACCTGGATTCGAGCCCCCCGGGGATCGACGCGGTGTACCTCCAGCGGGGCCTGCCCCGGGACTTCCAGAGAAGCTTCGGGGACATCGGTTCGAACGTCTCGGACCTCTTCAACGCCCTGGCGGCCGGCCAGATCACCCCCCGGGAAGCCAGGGCGTACGCGGCCCAGCTGGCGGACCTCATAGCCTCGGAGCGGGACGGACTCCTGGACCGGGCCCGGGGTCTGGCCCAGGACAACGACCGATACCTGGGCCAGGCGGCCCGGTTGAACGGACGGGTCTGGGCGACGGTCAACCTTCAGACCGCCCGCCTGGAAGGGGAACAGGCCGAGCGGAGGGCCGCCGCGCGGGAACGCTTCTCCGTCCCCGTGGAAGCCGCCTCGGACGCTCCCGGGGGGGACTATGTGGACGTACTGGCTCCCATCCCCTACTTCCTGGAGGCCGCCCGGGGTGCGGGTTTCACGAACGTGGTCATCGACCCGGACGGCGTGCGCAGGCGCATCTCCCTGGCCCGGCGGGTGGACGGAGCCTGGTACCTCCAGCTGATCACGGCGCCCCTGATGGAGGCCCTGGGGAAGCCCCGCATCGTCCTGGAGCGGGGGAGGCTCAAGCTGACGGGTGCCGCGCTTCCCGAGGGCGGAACCGGGGACATCGTGATACCCCTGGATCCCCAGGGCAACATGTTGATCGACTGGCCCCGGGAGAACTATTTCGACAGCTACCGGCACGTCTCCTTCTATGCCTTCTCCCGCCTGGAGGAGCTGGAGTCCGCCCTGGAAGAGTCCGTCTCCGCCCTGGCCTCCCTGGAATCCTGGTTCCTTCCGGATTCCGCGGGGGAGCTCGTCCTGGCCTACGCCAACCTGGCGGGTCTCGTGGAAACCCTGGACGCCTCGGCCCGGGCCCGCAGAGCCGCCCTGGACGATGCCTCCGAGGAGGCCTTCGACCAATGGCGCCTGGGACGGCAGGAAGTCCGGGAGGGCATCCGGAACCTGCTGGCTTCCGGCGCGGTGGACGCCCTGCGCCGCGCGGCGGAGGGCCAGGCGGCCGCACGGCCCGGGGAGGCCGCGGCCCTCCGCTCGGAGGCCGAATCGGCGGGCACCCTGGCCGCGGGACTTTCCTCGATCCTTTCGGAGATCGAGGAGATCCGCTCCCGCCTGGACTCGACCTTCTCGGGCAAGATGGTCATCATCGGCCGGGTGGACACGGGAACCACGGATATCGGGGTCAACCCCTTCCACGGGGAGTACATCAACGTCGGGACCCACGCGGCCGTGGCGGACACCATCCTGGCCCGCAGCTTCATCCGGCCCGTAGGCTCCTGGGCCTCCGTCCTCCTGGCCCTGCTGTCGGCCCCGCTCTTCGTCCTCACCATGGGCCGCTTCAAGGCCGGGGTGCGGATCGCCGTAGGGCTCGGCGGAGCGGCCCTGGTCTTCTGGGGGTCCTACGCCCTCTTCGCGGCGTCCCGGATCTTCGTGGGGCCCCTGGGCGCCACCCTGGCGGTCATCCTGGCCTCCGTGGTCCGGGAGGCCGCGGATTTCGTGAGCACCGAGAAGGAGAAGCGGTACCTTCGGAACGCCTTCGGAACCTACCTGGCTCCGGAATACGTGGAGGAACTGGTCTCCAGCGGCACCAATCCCAGGCTGGGCGGTTCCAAGCGCTGGATGACCGCCCTGTTCACCGACGTCCGGGGCTTCTCCACCATCTCGGAACAGCTCGACCCGGAGGCCTTGGTGAGCCTCCTGAACCGCTACCTCTCGACCATGAGCGACATCATCCTGGAGGAGCGGGGCACCATCGACAAGTACGAGGGGGACGCCATCATCGCCTTCTTCGGAGCCCCCCTGACCATTCCGGATCACGCCCGGCGGGCCCTGCGCTCGGCCATCCTCATGAAACGGGCGGAGCGGACCCTCAACGAGGCGGTCCTCGCCGAAGGCCTCACCCCGTCCCCCCTGCTCACCCGCATCGGCGTCAACACCGGGGACATGGTGGTGGGCAACATGGGCACCGAGAAGAAGATGAACTACACCATGATGGGCAACACCGTGAACCTGGCCGCCCGGCTGGAGGGGGTGAACAAGCAGTTCAACTCCTGGATTTTAACCACCGACGCCACGGTCAAGGAGGCGGGCCCCGAATTCCTGGTTCGAAAAATGGCCCGGGTCCGGGTGGTCGGGATCTTCGAGCCCGTCCGTCTCTACGAGGTCCTGGACTTCTCCTCCGACGCCCCGGAAAAGCTCAAGACCACCGTGGAGCTCTTCCACCAGGCCCTGGAAGTCTTCGAGGCCAAGGACTGGACCGAGGCGGGCACGCTCTTCCTCAAGGTGCTTTCCCACGATCCCGAGGACGGGCCGTCCCAATCCTACCTGGCGCGCCTGGACGGATTCCGGAAGAAACCCCCGGCCAAGGACTGGGACGGGGTATTCAACCTGACGGAAAAATGACGTGACCCGGGGCAACGAACAGGGCCTGTGCCGCCTCATCCTGGAGGCGGCCAACGACGGAGTGATCATCACCGACCTGGAGGGGACCATCCTGGAGGCCAACCCCTCCTTCCTCGCCATGACGGGATACGTCCTCGACGAGGTCGAGGGGCGGAACGTCCGCATCCTGAATTCCGGTCGACACGACGAGGGGTTCTTCCGGGAACTCTGGGGAGAGATCCGGTCCGGGGGGGCTTGGACCGGGGAAATTTGGAACCGCCGCAAGAACGGGGAGATCTACCCCTGCCGGGTCAGAATCCAGGCCGTCCCGGACGAGGCGGGCGAAGCCTCCGGGTATATCGGGATCTTTTCGGATCTCAGCCCCCTCAAGGACACCGAGGAACGCCTGCGAAACGCGGTCCTCTTCGATCCCCTCACCGGCCTGCCCAACCGCTCCCTCTTCCGGGACCGCCTTGCCCAGACCCTGGATCGGGCCCGAAAGAAGGCGACCCGGGCGGCCTTGATCTTCGTGGACCTGGACCGGTTCAAGCACATCAACGAGAGCCTGGGATACCAGGCGGGGGACGAGCTGCTCCGGGAAGCCGCCCGACGGCTGGTCGAACGCGTGGACGAGACGGGCACGGTCTGCCGCCTGGGGGGCGACGAGTTCGCGGTGATCCTGGACTCCATCCGGCGCAGCGAGGACGCGGGCGTGGCCGCCGCCGGGTACCTGGCGGCCCTGTCCGCGGGCTTTCCCCTGGGACCTTCGGAAGTGTTCACCGGGGCGACCGCGGGAATAGCCGTCTTCCCCTTCGACGGAACCGACGCGGGGGCCCTGGAAAAGAAGGCCGAAGCGGCCATGTACGAGGCCAAGGAGGCGGGCCGGGGCCGGTACCGCTTCGCCTCCGGGAAGGTCGGCCACACCAGCCGCAGGCAGCTGGAGCTGGAGTCCCGTCTCCGCAGGGCCCTGGACCGGGGGGAGTTCTTCCTGAACTACCAGCCCCAGGCCGCCACGGGGGGGGTCGTTCCCGGAACCGGCGCCGGACTCATGGGGGCGGAAGCCCTGATCCGCTGGAAGCCCGAAGGGACCGGTCCCGTGGGCCCCGGGGACTTCATGGACATCGCGGAATCCTCGGGCCTCGTCGTCCCCATAGGGGAATGGGCCCTCAAAGCGGCCTGCCGGGACGCCAAGCGCTGGAACGACCTGGGCAAACCCTTGACGATCTCCGTGAACGTTTCCCCCCGCCAGTTCCAGGCGGGTACCCTGGCGCGGATAACCCGGGAGGCCCTGGACGCTTCGGGCCTTGCACCGGAGCGCATAAAGCTGGAAATCACCGAGACCCTGCTGATGGATGACATGGAGCAGACCGTGACCGTCATGAACGAGATACGGGATATGGGGGTCCGGTTCGCGGTGGACGACTTCGGCATCG
>JAAYUR010000512.1 GCA_012517645.1 Treponema sp. | reverse complement strand
GGCCGGTCTCTGCCGCTCTCGGGGAGTCTCCCTGAGCGGCGTCGTGAAGGGGGCGGACGGTCTGGTTCCCGTGGCCCGTGCGATGGTCGCGGGAGGCTGCGACCACATCGCCTCCTCCCGGCTAGGCCAGCTCCGGGCCCTCAAGGAGGCCGGGATTCCCGTGCCCCTGCTCCTGATCCGAATACCGGCGCCGAGCGAGCTGGCCGAAGCGGCCCGTTGGGCGGACCGAAGCCTCCAGTCCGACGAGTCCGTGCTCCGCGCCCTGGACCGGGCGGCGGACCGGGCGGGCCGCCGGCACGGGGTCGTCCTGATGCTGGACCTGGGGGATCTCCGGGAGGGTTGGTTCGACGGGACGGAACTGGTCGAGGCGGCGGTCCGGACCGAGCGGGAACTATCCGCCCTTGAATTGCTGGGGATCGGGACCAACCTGGGGTGCTACGGCTCCATCCTGCCCACCCCGGAGAACCTGGGCCGCCTGGCCGGGGCGGCGCGCCGGATCGAGGACCGGATCGGCCGGGCCCTCGAGGTCGTGTCCGGGGGGGCCACCTCCTCCATCCCCCTCCTGCTGTCCGGGGCCCTCCCCGAGGGGATCAACAACCTCCGGGTGGGGGAGGGGCTCCTGGCGGCCCGGGACCTCCCGCACTTCTACAAGGTGGACGTGCCGGGGCTGAGCCCCGGAGTCGCCACCCTCCGGGCGGAGGTGATCGAGGTCCGGACCAAGCCCTCCCACCCGGTGGGGGAGATCTTCATCGACGCCTTCGGGGAGCGGCCGACCTACACGGACCGGGGCCCCCGGCGCAGGGCGCTCCTGGCCGCGGGAAAGCAGGATTTCGGCAAGCACGAGTCCCTGGTTCCCCTGGAGCCCGGGGTCGAGGTGATCGGGAGCTCCAGTGACCACCTGATCTGCGACGTGGAGGATCTGGACCGGCCCCTGGCCGCGGGGGATATCCTGCAATTCGGCCTGTTCTACCCGGCCCTGCTCTTCGCCTCCCAGAGCCGCTACGTCCGGAAGACCTTCCGGGGCGGCGGGGGTCATGGCGATACGCCTTCACAAGCTTCGTAACACTACCGCTAGAGCATCCGGGACAGGGACTCCACAAGCTCGTCCACGATCTCGTCCTGGCCGGCCCGCACCCGGTCGATCAGGCAGTGCTTCATGTGGTGCTCCAGGACCGCCAGGGCCGTGCGATCCAGGGCGCTCCGGGCGGCGGAGACCTGGGCCAGGACGTCGTCGCAGTAGGCGTCCTCGGAGATCATCCGCCGGATCCCCCGGACCTGGCCCTCGATGCGGGCCAGACGGGCGTCCAGTGCACGCTTGAGGTCGGAGGGGCGCACGGTCTTCCGGCACTCGGGCAGGGCGGGATCTCCGGAGCACCCGCAGCCCGGGTCGCCGTGTATCGGGCCGGGTCCCGTAGTCCCCGGGGCGGCCGCGCCGGGCGCGGACCCGGCATCGGTTTCGATCTTTTCGCCCATGTCCTACCTCCCCGCCCGGGCCGTCGGCGCGCGGAAGCGGCGCAGGCGCAGGGCGTTGGAAACCACCGAGACCGACGAGAGGGACATGGCCGCGGCGGCGAAGATCGGGTTCAAGAGGGGCCCCCCGAAGAGGTGGAGGAGCCCCGCGGCCACGGGGATGCCCAGGACGTTGTAGGCGAAGGCCCAAAAGAGGTTCTGACGGATGTTCCGGATCACGGCCCGGGACAGGGCCAGGGCCGACACGGCGTCCATCAGGTCGCTCCGGGCCAGAATGATGTCCGCGGACTCCGCGGCCACGTCCGTGCCGGAGCCGATGGCGATCCCCACGTCCGCCCGGGCCAGGGCCGGGGCGTCGTTGATCCCGTCCCCCACCATGGCGGTGACGTAGCCCTCCGCCTGGAGCTTGGCGAGCTCCGAGGCCTTGTCCTCCGGGAGGACCTCCGCCAGCACCCGGTCCACCCCGACCTCCCGGCCCACCGCCTCGGCCACGGCCCGGGAATCCCCGGTGATCATGATCGTGGTTATGCCCAGGCTCCGGAAGGCCGCGACGGCCTCCTTGCTCCCCGCCTTGACCGTATCCGCCACCGCCAGGATGCCTTCCAGCCTGCCGTCCGCGGCTACGAAGAGGGCCGTCTTGCCCTCCCGGAAAAAGCGCTCCAGGATTCCGGATGCGGGCGCCGTGTCCACGCCCTTCTCCTCCATCATCCGGGCGTTGCCCACCAGGATCCGGCGGCCCCCCGCCTCGGCCTCGATGCCCCGGCCCGGGACGGCCTGAAGGGAGGAGGGCGGCACCACGGTCAGCCCCCTCTCCTCGGCGGCGCGGATCACCGCGGAGGCCAGGGGGTGCTCGGAGCCCCGCTCCGCCCCGGCCGCCAGGGCCAGGAGGCGGTCCCGGGCTTCCGTGGAACCGGGACCGCCCGAGGGACCCAGGGCCTCCACGTCCGTGACCGAGGGCTTGCCGACGGTGATGGTCCCGGTCTTGTCCAGGACCACGGCCCGGACCTTGTGCGCCGTCTCCAGGGCCGTCCCGCTCTTGATCAGGACACCGAGCTCCGCCCCCTTGCCCGTGCCCACCATGATGGCCGTGGGGGTGGCCAGGCCCAGGGCGCAGGGGCAGGCGATGGTGAGGACGGCGATGAAGACCCGGAGGGAGAAGACGGCTCCCTCGCCCGCCAGGAGCCAGGCCAGGGCCGCGGCCAGGGCGATGCCCGCGACCACGGGCACGAAGACCCCGGAGACCTTGTCCGCCAGGGCCGCGATGGGGGCCTTGGAGCCTTGGGCATCCTCGACCAGGCGCACGATCCGGGCCAGAGCCGTGTCCTTGCCCACCCGGGTCGCCCGGAAGACGAAAGACCCCGTGCCGTTGACCGTGGCCCCCGCCACGGTGTCTCCGGCCTTCTTCTCGACCGGCAGGCTCTCCCCGGTCAGCATGGACTCGTCCACGGAGGTCCAGCCCTCGACCACCACCCCGTCCACGGGGACGCGTTCCCCGGGACGGACCCGGACCAGGTCGCCGACTTCCACCTCGTCCACGGGGATCTCGATCTCCTCGGTCCCGTGCACGATCCGGGCGGTGCTGGGGGCCAGGCCCATGAGTTTCTTGATGGCCTCGGAAGCCCGTCCCTTGGACTTGGCCTCCAGCCCCTTGCCAAGGAGGATCAGGGCGATGATGACCGCGGCGGTTTCGAAGTAGAGGTGCCCCGCCGCGGAGGCGTCCCCCCGGGCGATCTCGAGGGTGGAGTAGGCGCTGTAGGCGATGGCGGCGGAGGTTCCGATGGCGATCAGGCTGTCCATGTTCGGGGAGCCCTTGAGGAGGGTCCGGAAACCCACGGAATAGAAGCGCCGGCCGGCCCAGACCGCGGGCAGGGTCAGGGCGAACTGGACCAGGGCGAAGTTCAGGGGGTGATGCATGGGGTGCAAAACCTGCGGGAGGGGGAGCCCGACCATGTGCCCCATGGCGATGTACAGGAGGGGCAGGGCGGCCGCGGCGGCGATGTAGAAGTTGGTCCGGAGCCTCCGGTAGTCCCGTTCCTTGGCCTTCGCATGCTCGTCCGTCCCGGTCTCGGCCTCCACGGCCCGGGGTTCGTACCCGGCGTCCCGGACAGCCTTCTTGATCTCCGACAGGCGGATCCTCTCGGGATCGTAGGTCACGGTGAGCTTCTCGGACACCAGGTTCACCTCCGCGGAGGCGACGCCGGACAGGGCCCGGACGGACCGCTCCACCGCGGCGGCGCAGGCCGCGCAGGTCATGCCCCCGACGGGCACGACGGCGGTCTTGTATTCCGGCGGCAGGACCGCCTCGTAGCCCGCGTCCGCCACTGCGGCCGCGATGGCCGCCCGGTCCACGGCTCCCTCCTCGTACTCGACCCGGAGGGTCTCGGTGGCTAGGTTCACCTCCGCCTTGGCCACCCCCGCAAGGCCTCCCACGGTCCGTTCGTTGGCCCGGGCGCAGGCCGCGCAGGTCATGCCCCGTATGGGTATCAGTTCGGATTTCATCGCGGTTCATCTCCTCGGGGCGGCTCGAAAGGCCGCCCGGGTCTCCTATACCCCGACGGATTCGGTCTTGGAATGGATGCTCAGCCGGAAGAGAAGGGTCTCAAGCCTTCCATAATCCATTCCACGGGAATAACTCATCCTAGGCAGCCGGTTTGGAAATCCCGACGAGGGATTTCCAAACCGATTCGTCGCGAATCGGACATGGTCCGATTCGCGACGATACCCCCAGGGGGTATAGTACCGCCGCCGGGGACGAGGGGTCAAGGACGATTTCCGCAGGTGGGACAGTCCCCGTCCCGGGCTGGACGCGGGCGCGTCCGGGCCGGTAGGATGCGTCCGTGAAGAACGCGGAAACCACGGTGGCCAAGCTCTCCGAGGTGGCCCTGCGCCGCTGGTCCATGATCGCCCCGGGGGACCGGATCCTCATAGGGGCCTCGGGGGGCAAGGACTCCACGACCCTGGCCTACGATCTGGCGGTCAAGCGCCGCTGGTGGCCGGAAAACTTCGAGTTCCTGGCCCTCCACGTGGAGACCGACGTCGGGGAACCCCAGGACCGGACCCCTCTGGAAGCCCGGTTCCGGGACTGGGGCGTGCCCTTCGCCTCGATCCGGGTGCCGGTGATCGGCCGCCTGAAACCCGGTGAGCGCATGAACTGCTACTGGTGCTCCACCCAACGCCGCACGGAGCTCATCCGCTACGCCCTGGCGGAGGGCTTCAACAAGATCGCCCTGGGCCACCACCTGGACGACATCGTGGAGACCCTGCTCATGAACATGCTCCACAAGGGGGAGATCTCCACCATGCCCCCCGTGGTCCGGTACGAAAAGTACCCCCTTGCGGTGATCCGGCCCTTGGCGCTCTGCGAGGAGCGCCAGATCGAGTCCTTCGCCCGGGAGAAGGGCTTCGCGAGCGTCACCTGCACCTGCGGGTTCGACGGGGCCTCCCGTCGCAAGGAGGTGCGGGCCAAGATCGAGGCCCTGACCGGGGGCTCCTCGGAGCTGAAGAGGAACCTCTTTCGGTCGATGTCCAAGGTGAACCGGGAGTACCTGGCGTAGCCCCGGGTGGTACGAAGATTGTGATGGTGATTCGATCGGATCACCAAGGGGCCGCTCGGGCTCCTGCTCGAGGATCAACCTCTCGGTTCCGCCGCCGGCCCGGCCGTTTTGTCCGGAAAGGCGAAGGCCAGGAAGGCGTCCGAGTCCAGGGGCTTGCTG
>JAAYUR010000529.1 GCA_012517645.1 Treponema sp. | reverse complement strand
GGGGAACCGGCCACGATCCGCCGGCGCCGCGGACAAGGGTTCCCTTCTCAAGAAGGCGTCCGATGAAGGGCGCAGGCCCGGCGCCGGGAGAATCGACCCCCCGAGGCCCGTTCAGGGAGCAGGAGCCAAGTTAAAACATCGGTCCCGTTTGAACTTGGCTCTACGATCGCTCGCGGCCGCGTTGCGACCGTTTCGCCCGATCGCGGATCTCAAGGCGGCTTTTGAAAAGACCCGAAGCAGCAGAGAGTGGAAATCCGCTCTCCCGTCAAAGGCCCCGTTCAAGGAGCCAGGCCCGGTTCCGCTCGGCTTTCTCCTTGGAGAGGGTGTTGAGACTTCGGAAGACCAGGACTCCGGCGGCCAGAAAGAGAGCCGGAAGCAAGGCCGTATGGATCCGGATCCCCGCGACCGCGGCCGGGGACCGAGGATCCCGGGCGAAACCCGTGGCGGCGTGGACCGCCCAGAAACTCAGGGCCTGGACCGCGTAGGAAAGCCGGCCCGCAAAGGCCCGGAAGCCCAGGTAGACGCCCTCTTCCCGCTTCCCCGTCCGTACGACGATTCCGTCGACCACCTCCGCCAGGGCGGGGCCGATCAAAAGCCAAAAGCCCCCGAAGGCGCCGCCCCAAAGAAACATGGCCGCGACGAAGGCCCCGTAGGTCCGGGCGGCCAGGAGGGGGAGGCAGAAGACCGCCAGGACCAGGGCGGCGGCCTGCAGGAGGCCCTGGACATCGCCCCTCTTCCTCAGCAGGGTCGTCCAGACGGGCACGGCGGCCAGGGCGCCCGCGAGCATTCCCGCGAAGATGAAGGTCGTGCTCCGGCCGCCCAGGACGTAATCCCCGACATAGTGGATGGAGGCGGTCATCGAGATCGTCGCGGACTGGTAGAAGAAAAAGAGAAGGATGAAGGCCAGGAAGTCCCGGTCCCCCAGGGCTTCCTTGAGGCGTGCGAAAAAGCCCGGCTCCTCGGCCCTGCGCGCCGTCTGTTCCAGGTATCGGCGGATCATGGAGGGGGTCTCCCGGACACCCGGAACCAGGGCCAGGGCGGATACGAGGGCCACCGCGGCGAAGATCCAGCCGTTCGTGGTATAGGTTGCCGGGTCGCCGTACCGAATCACCAGGGTGGGCAGGATGGCCCCCCCCGCTATGCCCAGGACTCCCACGACCGTCGCGATGCCCGCGGCCTTGGCTCGATCCGCCGTTCCCCGGAACCGGTCCGGGAATACGGACTGGTAGTTCAGCTCCCAGATGGAATACAGACCATCGTAGAGACACACCGAGAACACCAGCCACCCGAACAACAGGCCCGGGTGGGCGCCGCCGTTCCAGGAGCCGGGGGGAGCGAAGATCAGCACGAAGGAGAGGGCGCACAGGACCGTTCCCGCGGCTATCCAGGGAAACCGACGTCCCAGCCGTGCGGCCCAGGGGGTGGGCCGGGCCGTGAGATAGCCGATCAAGGGGTCGTTCACGGCGTTCCAAAGGGAATAGATGATCACCCCTGCGGCTACCAGGCCCGCGGAGAGCCCCAGCTCCGTCTCGTAGTACTTGAACACCAGGGCGGCGAATCCGCCGGTGAGGAATTCCGCCAGGAACTTGCCCATTCCGTAGCTGGACATGGTCAGGAATCCGGCCCGCTCCGCCCCTTCCGATCCGGTCTTTTCCGACATGACGGCTCCCTCCGGTACTGGAGAGTACCGTCCCCGGGCCCCGGTGGCAAGGCACGGCTGCAGCGCCGGGAAGATTTTTCCGGAGCCCGGGCAAATTCCTCACCCTCTCGGAGGTCCTGTTCCGTCCGGACCGGGTACGGGACGATCCGCAAGGCCTCAGGGTGCCGTTTTATCGGCTTTATGCGGGGGTTTCCGCGAAGCTGTCCGGTACAGCCGATTTGGCATGATATTTGCTATATAGTGATAAAGCTATTCCGGTACCACCCCCGGGATAGGACAACCAGAACTTCGGAGGAACGATATGAACAAGAAACTGCTTGCCGTCCTATTCATCCTAGCGGGCCTTGCGGCCGTCGCGGCCGCGGCGGACTCCGCCTGGGGAGCCCGCGCCGCGGCGGGGGCTTCCGATCTCACGATCGAGTCCATGCTCACCTACGCCCTACAGGACGAATACCTGGCCCGGGCGGAGTACATCGCGATCCAGCAAACCTGGGGGGCCCAGAGGCCCTTCTCGAACATCCAGCGCGCCGAGGAGAACCATATCGCCTGGCTCGTCGAAGCGTACAAGAACTACAAGCTTCCCGTGCCCAAGGACGATGCGAGCCGCTACGTGAAGATCCCCGCCTCCCTCAAGGAGGCGTTCCAGGCCGGAGTGGACGCCGAGATCGCCAACATCGCGATGTACGACTCCTTCCTTGCCGATCCGCTCCTGGCCCGGCCCGAGAACGCCGCCCTGCGGGACCTCTTCACACGGCTCCGGGACGCGTCCAAGAACCACCTCCAAGCCTTCCGCACGGGGCTGGCTCGGTACTGAGCACCCGACATACCCTTAGGCCGCATAGCCTCCGCGGCCTCCGCCCCCGGCCTCCCGCCGCGGGGCGGTTTTCATTCTCCCTTGCCCGCCCGCAGCCAGGGACAGAGCCTTCGTTCCAGCAGGTCCGTGAGGCCGAACAGGCCCAGGGCCAGCAGGGAAAGGGCGACGATCCCCGCGAAGGTGGTGGGGTAGTCGGCCATGGCGTAGGCGTTCATGATCAGGTAGCCCGCTCCGAAGCGTGTCGCGTAGTTCTCGGCGAAGAAGAGGGCCGAGACGCCCATGCCCAAGCCCAGCCGCAGGGACGTGAAGATCCTCGGAAGGACCGCGGGGACGTAGAGATGCCGAAGGAGCCCCAGCCGCCCCATCCCCAGGGAACGGGCGGCCAGGAGAAGGCGCCCCGGAATCTCCGCGACCCCGTCCCGGACGGACACGATGGTCTGGAATACCACCACGGAAGCCACGAACAGGACCTTTGAGAGATCCCCGATCCCGAATAGGATCATGAACACCGGCAGGAAGGCTATCTTCGGAACCGGGTGCAGGATTCTCACCGCGGAGCCGAACAGGAACTCCGCCTTCCGGCTGGATCCCAGGGCGATGCCGACCGCCGAGCCCAGGAGGATCTGCAGGGCCGTCGCG
>JAAYUR010000410.1 GCA_012517645.1 Treponema sp. | reverse complement strand
CTCCGTGGTCAATTCCCGGAAGCCCGGTACTCCTCCTCCAGGGACTCCACGAGCCGGCTCACCGGGACGATCTTCTCCACCCTCGGGGCGTTGGCGCCGGCGAAGGCGAAGCCCTTGTCCAGCCTGCCCTTCTGGGCGTTCAGGAGGGCCAGGGAGATGCAGTACGGAGCCTTTTCCGGATCGCAGGTGACGATGCAGTGGTAGGGGCAGGAGTACGGAGCCTTCCGGCCCGCCTCGACATCCTCCAGGAACTTGTTCCTAACCGCCCGGCCGGGCATGCCCACGGGGCTGGCGATGATCTCGAGGTCGCCCTCCCCCGCCGCCACGTAGCTTTCCTTGAAGGCCGGGTCTGCGTCGCACTCGTCGGTGGCCACGAAGCGCGTGGCCATCTGGACCCCCGCGGCCCCGAGCTCGAGCATCTCCCGGATGTCCGCTCCCGTGTAGACCCCGCCCCCGGCGATGACGGGAATCGGAGCATCCTCTCCCGCGAAGGGGGTCAGCGCCTCGATCACCTCGGGGACCAGGGTCTCCAGGGCGTACTTCGGATCCTCCAGCTGCTCGCGCTTGAACCCTAGGTGCCCGCCCGCCCGAGGCCCCTCCACCACGAAGGCGTCCGGCCGGTAGGCGTACTTGTCCAGCCAGCGCCGAGCGATCAGCGCCGCGGCCCGACCGGAGGACACGATCGGAACGAGCTTCGTACGCACCCCGACCTTGAGGAATTCCGGCAGGTTGACCGGGAGCCCCGCGCCGGAAAATATGACGTCGATGCCTTCCTCGATCGCGGTCCGGACCATGTCCGCGAAGTTGCTCAGGGCGACCATGATGTTGACCCCCAGGATGCCCTTGGTGAGCTTCCGAGCCCGGCGGATCTCCCGGCGCAGGGCCCGGATGTTGGCACCCAGGAAGTCCGCGAAGCCGTCGGGCTCCAAAAGGCCGATGCCCGCGGCGGCGATCACGCCGATGCCCCCCGCGTTGGCCGTAGCGGAGGCCAGACCCGAGAGCGAGATACCCACCCCCATACCGCCCTGGACGATGGGGGTCCGGGCTACGAGATCCCCGATTCTCAGGGCTTTCCATGTGGATCCGTTCATTCGCTCTCCTTCGGGCCGGCCGGCCTGCCGGAGCAGCGTGAAAGCCGACGGGCTAAGACTTGAGACATTCTAACGTATTTTGATTATTTGTCATATAATAAGGTTGCGAATTCTAAAAAAAAGCGGGGGCCTATACCCCCGCCGCGGACTCTTAGCGCTCCACGCACATCGCTATGCCCATCCCTCCCCCGATGCAGAGAGTCGCCAGGCCCTTCTTGGCTTTCCGGCGGCGCATCTCGTGCAGAAGGGTCACCAGGATGCGGGCCCCCGAAGCGCCGATGGGGTGGCCCAGGGCGATGGCCCCGCCGTTTACGTTGACCTTGTCCATGTCGAACCCGAGGTCCTTGGCCACCGCCAGGGACTGGGCCGCGAAGGCCTCGTTGGCCTCGATCAGGTCCACCTCGTCCAGGTTCCAGCACGCCCGGGAAAGGGCCAGGCGCACGGCCTCCACGGGGCCGATCCCCATGATGGAGGGGTCGCAGCCGTGCCAGCCGTAGGAGACGATCCGGGCCAGGGGCTCTAGGCCGTGGCGCTCCATCTCCTCCTGGTCGACCACCATCACCGCAGCGGCCCCGTCGTTGATCCCCGAGGCGTTGCCGGCGGTCACGGTGCCTTCGGCCTTGAAGGCCGGCCGGAGCTTGCCCAGGGCCTCCACGGTGACCCCGGGCCGGGGGAACTCGTCCTTGTCGACGATGACGGGGTCCCCCTTCTTCTGGGGTATGACCACGGGGACGATCTCGTCCCGGAACCGTCCGGCGCCGATCGCCTTCTCTGCCTTGTTCTGGCTTTCCGCCGCGAAGGCATCCTGGGCTTCCCGGGAAAGCCCGTACTTGGCGGCCAGGTTCTCCGCGGTGACGCCCATGTGGTAGCCGTTGAAGATGTCCGTGAGCCCCTCGTAGATCATGGAGTCCACGAGCTCCCCGTGGCCCATGCGGTAACCGTAGCGGGCCTGCTTGAGGAGGTAGGGAGCCTGGGACATGTTCTCGGTTCCGCCGGCGATCACGAGGGAAGCGTCCTCCGCCTTGATCGCCTGGGCCGCGGCGGCCACGGCGCGCAGGCCCGAGCCGCAGACCATGTTGACCGTCATCGCGGTCCGCTCGATCGGCAGGCCCGACTTGACCAAAACCTGGCGGGCGACGTTCTGCCCGAGTCCCGCCTGGAGCACGCAGCCCAGGACGATCTCGTCCACCTCCGCCGCCCCGACCTTGGTCCGTTCCAGCAGGGCCTTCACCACCGCGGCTCCCAGGTCCACGGCGCCCGTGCCCGCGAAGGCGCCCCCGAAATTCCCTATGGCCGTCCGAACGGCCTCGACGATGAACACGTCCTTCATGGTTTCCTCCTGCTAGTTATCCGGACATCCCGGGTCCGAGACCCGGGGCGCCGAACCGGCCGGGCTCGAGGTCCGGGGCGCCGATTACCGGCCGGACCGGCTCCCGACAACCTGCGGGCTCAGGCCCGCCAGGGCCTGCAGTCCGGCGAAACGCGCACGTCCGCGTCCGTATGCTCCACGATCCAGTCGGGGGTGTAGGGTTCGAAGTACTCCTTGAGCTCGAAATGGCTCCCCTTGACCTCGAAGTACCCCACGTCGGTCACCACGATGTCCACCCCTCGTTCCGCGGTCAGGGGCAGGGTGCAGCGCCGCTTGAGCTTGGAGCTCCCGGTCTTCTCCAGGTGGGTGGTGGCGGCGACCACGACCCTGGACCCCGCCACCAGGTCCATGGCGCCCCCCATGCCGGGAACCATCTTGCCGGGGATCTTGTAGTTCGCCAGGTTGCCCTCCTGGTCCACCTCCAGGACTCCCAGGACCGTGCAGTCCACGTGGCCGCCCCGGATGATGCCGAAGCTCATCGCGGAATCGAAGTAGGCGCCCCCGGTCAGCAGGGTCACGGGCATGCCCCCGGCGTTCGTGAGATCCTTGTCCTCCCTCCCCTTCTCCGGAGCGGGTCCGAGGCCGATGAGGCCGTTCTCGCTCTGCAGGATGACCGTGACCTCCGGCGGGACGTAATTGGCCACAAGGGTGGGAAGCCCGATGCCGAGGTTGACCACGTCCCCGGTCTTGAAGATCCGGGCTATCCGGCGGGCGATGTTCTCCTTGCTCTCTACGTACTCGATCATGGCGCCCTCCTAGGCCTTCACCAGGTAGTCAACCAGGATGCTGGGAGTGTGGACCTGGTCCGGGTCGATCTCTCCGATCTCGACGATCTCCTCCACCTCCGCGATGACCAGAGCGCAGGCCATGGCCATGAGGGGATTGAAGTTCCGGGCGGTCTTGGAATAGACGAGGTTCCCCGCCTTGTCGGCCTTCTTGGCCTTGATCAAGGCCACGTCGCCCGGCAACGCCTCCTCCACCAGGAACGTGCGGCCCCGGACCTGTACGACCTGCTTGCCCTCCTGGACTTCCGTGCCTAGACCGGTCGCGGTCAAGACCCCGCCCAGGCCGCAGCCCGCGGCCCGCACCCGCTCCGCCAGGGTGCCCTGGGGAACCAGGACCACTTCCGTCTCTCCCGCGTTCATCTGCCGCTGGGATTCCGGGTTCGTGCCGATATGGGAGACGATCATCTTCCGGAATTGACGGTTCCTCACCAGGGGGGCCACCCCGGTGATCCGGCCGTTCCTCTCGTCCAGCACCGCGGTGTCGTTGCAGACCAGGGTCAGGTTTCGGGTGCCGAGATCGGCCAGGGCCGCAAGAATGCCCAAGGGGGATCCGCAGGCCAAAAATCCGCCGACATGGACGACGGCCCCCTCGCCCACCATCTTCGCGGCCTCGGCCGCGCTGATCACGGGTTTCTCGATCACGGAGAGACCTCCAGGATTCAGTCGTGTGCCCGGGACGCCCGGGAAGGACAGGGTAGCACGAATTTCGGCAAACGGTAAACGGTGGTCCGTGGACGGAAGCGATCACAGCCTGCGGAAGCCGGCTACGCCAGGCGAAGGATGCGGCCGCTTTCCAGGCTCACTCCCGTTCACTCTTCACTGTTCACTGTTCCCTGTTCACCGTCCACTGCCCACAGCTTCTCCGCCGCCAGCATGCACGCCGCGGCCGCCGCGCCCAGTGCCGCGGTCAGGAAGAAGGAGGCGGAGTAATCACCCGAGGAGGCCGCGCCCGCGGACAGGATTCCGGAGACCCGGGAGAAGACCAGGGAAGAACATCCCAAGGCCATGAGCACCATGCCGAAGTTGGTACCCGCGTGCTTCTCCCCGAACACCTCCCGGACCAGGGGCGGGAAGACCCCGGAGGGTCCGCCGTAGGCGAAGGCTACCAAGAAGACCGCGACCACGTAGGGAATCCCCGCGGCGCCGACCAGCCACAGGGAAGCCCCGCAGGTAATAAGGCACAGGAGGACCACGGTTCTCCCCCGGCCGATCCGGTCCGAGATCCAGGCCGAGGCGACCCGCCCCGAGGCGTTGGCGATTCCCGTCACCATCACAGCCGCCAGGGCCAGCTCCCGGGACATCCCCCGGGCCAGGGCCAGGGTCTTGATGATAGGCAGGATGACGACCCAGGCGGCCACTTCGAAAAAGAGGCAGAGGAATACGCACCAGAAGATCGGGCTGGCCAGGACTTCCCTCGGCCGGTACTGCCGGGCTCCCGCGGGGGCCTTCTCCGCCGAGGCCGCGCCGCCGGGGCCGCCGACCGGTTCGGCCTCCGAGGCTCCGCCGCTCACAGGCCTCCCGGGGCGGCCGTCCCGGGCAGGCTCCGCCTTCGGGGCCGCGGTCTCCGGAGGATCCGAGATGAACCGGGACGCGGTCAGGGTGATCGCCAGGAAGACCATTCCGAGAAGGCGGAAGGTCCGAGGAAGCCCGATCGCCCCGACCAGGGTTTCCGCGAGGGGACTCAGGATGACCACCGAGAATCCGAAGGCTCCGGCGGCCACCCCCGCGGCGAACCCCCGCCTGCGGGGGTACCACCTCTGGACGCAGGACACCACCCCACCGTAGACCAAGCCCGTCCCGGTCCCCGCCACGAGTCCGTAGGTCAGGTGGATCAGCCGGGGTTCACGACTGCCCAGGAAGGAGGTTGCCAGGATTCCGGCGGAGAAGACGAGGGATCCCAGGGTCACCACGGGCCGGGTGCCCGATCGGTCCAGGAGGAAGCCCCCGGCCAGGGTGCCGGCCACGAAGGCGAAGAGCATGATCGAGGACGTCCCGGCGGTCACTTGGAAATCCCAGCCGAAGTGGCGCACCACATGGGGCTGGAAGACGCTCCACATGTACAGAATCCCCACGCAGAGCTGGAGCGCTGCGGCGGGAACCAGAATGAAGGTCCGGGGCCGGGCGGACGAAATGGCCGCTTGCGGTGTCGTCATGCCGGTTCCGGGTTCGCCGCGAGTCCGTCGGGCGTCAGGGGACATCGAATTCCAGGGCCGATTCCTGCCCTCGGAGAACCCGAAGGGCGCCCAGGGCCAGGGACTCGAGCTCGTTCTCACCGGGCAGGATCTCCACGGGGGCGATGAACCCGACGCTCTTCCCGATCCACCCGGTCAGGAGCTTGGAGTGGGCGATGCCGCCGGTCAGGATCACGCTATCCACTTGACCGTCCACCACCGTGGCCAGCTCCCCGATCCCCTTGGCCACCTGGTAGGCCAGGGCCCGGTAGGCCAGCTCGGCCTCCCGGTCTCCCCCGGCGATGCGGCGCTCCACCTCCTGGGCGTCCGCGGTTCCAAGGAGCGAGACGAGGCCCCCGGCGCCCCGGCACAGCTTCTTGAGGGCGGCCTTCTCGTACTTGCCCGAGTAGCACAGATCGATGAGGGCCAGGGCCGGCAGCCGCCCCGCCCGCTCCGGGGAGAAGGGGCCCTCGTCGTCGGAGACGATGTCCGCCATCCGGCCCTTCCGGTGGACCGAGATCGTGATGCCTCCGCCCAGGTGGGCCACGATCAGGTTGAGCTCCCCGTAGGGCCTCCCGAGCGTCGCGGAGGCCCGGATGGCGGCGGCCCTCATGTTCAGGGCGTGGGATAGGCTCCGGCGCTTGATCTCCGCCAGCCCCGTGAGCCGGGCGACGTCGTCCAGCTCGTCCACCGCCACGGAGTCGTAGATGAACGAGGGGATGCCCGCTCCCTCGGCGATCTCGAAGGCGATCATGGCCGCAAGGTTGGAGACGTGCTCCGCCTGGGGCCGGTCCCGCAGGGTTTCCACCATGAGTCGGTTGATCCGGTAGGCCCCGGAGCGCACCGGAGGCAGGGTCCCCCCCCGCGCTACGACGGCGTCAAAGTTTCCCTCGGAATACCCCGCGGCATGAAGGAAGGCCAGGACCGCTTCCTTGCGCATCGGGTACTGGTCCGCGATGGTCTTGTACTTTTCGATCTCCGACCGGGGATGCTCGATGCTCTCCCGGCGGGTTTCGGTCTCGTTCTCGTAGATAGCGATCTTCGTGGACGTGGATCCGGGGTTGATCGCCAGGATCCGGTACACCTTCTCGGCCATGCTTCGCCTCCGGAAGTCGGGTGCCGCCGGGGGTGGGCGGCCGGCGGCGGTCGGGATCTCGCATACCGGGACTCGGCGCCGCGTATTCCTAGTATTCCATGGACCCGCGTCCGATGGTCAAGAACCGCGGCACGGGTTTCCGAAAAAAACGAGCCGTTCCGAACCCCGACACCGGTGTCCGGAACGACCCGCCCGCCCGTCCCGCGCTATCGGGACGGGCCGAAAGGCCGGAAAGGCTTACAGTCCGTACTTCTTGGGGCCGAACCAGGTGGGCAGGAGGTAGATGCCCGCCACGAAGGGTACGGCCGTCACGATCAGGGCCACGAAGGGATTCCAGGTGAGCCCGCCGGCGATGGTACCCAGGAGGGCGCAGCCCGCCACGAACACCGCATAAGGCAGCTGGGTCGCCACGTGCTCCAGGTGCGGCACCGCGGCGCCCGTGGAGGAAAGGATCGTGGTGTCCGAGATCGGGGAGCAGTGGTCTCCGAACACGGCGCCTCCCAGGACCACTCCGATGGTCAGGGCCGTGGCATTGACCGTGGACGCCGGGGAGAGTCCGGCTATCTTGGCCAGCTGGACGATGATGGGCAGGGCCACGGGCACCATGATTCCCATGGTGCCCCAGCTGGTTCCCGCCGCGAAGGAGATGACGCAGGCCAGCACGAAGACCACCGAGGGGAAGAGCCACATCGGGAAGTTCCCGTTCACGACCACGTCCGCGACATACAGGCCCAGGCCCACGCCGCCGTCCGCCCGGGGGGTCTTGATGACCGTGCCGATGGACCAGGCCAGGGTCAGGATCATGGCCGCGGGCACCATGGCGCGGAATCCGTCCAGGAGGCCTTCTCCCGCCGCGGTGATGTTCAGGAGTCTCCGGGCGACCATGTAGACGTAGCTGAAGCAGGTGGAGAAGATCAAGGCGTACATCAGGGCCTTGGAGGAGTCCGTGTCGTTGAAGGCCTGGCCCAGGGGGATCTCGGAGATCGCCTGGCCCAGGGACTTGATGGATTCGCCGTCCACGGCGCCCATCCAGGTGACCATCGGGAAGAAGAACAGGGCGATCACGATGACCGAGAGGATGGGGATGACGAAGTCGATGGGCTTTGCGTTGGTGGTGTGGGCCTTGGACTCGACCTGGCTGACCACGACGCCGTACTTCTCCTCGTCATAGAGCCCCAGTCCTTTTTCGGCCCGGGCCTCGGACCGGGCCATGGGGCCGAAGTCCTTGTGGGTGATCTTGATGAACAGGACCATGAAGACCGCGAAGATCGCGTAGAGGTTGAAGGGGATGGTCCGGAGGAAGAAGGTGAGCTCGCCCTGCCCCAGGCTCTGCCACTCGGGCATGGCCTTGTAGGTTCCGATCACGAAGGCCACCCAGCCGGAGATCGGCGCGATGATGCAGACCGGGGCCGCCGTGGAATCCAGGATGTAGGACAGCTTGGCCCGGGAGATCTTCTTGGCGTCGAAGAGCGGGCGCATGCAGGTTCAGATGGTCAGGGAATTGAAGTAGTCGTCGAAGAAGATGAGCAGTCCGAAGAACCAGGTGAAGATGAGGGCCCCGGTTCGGGACTTGATCTTCTTGCCGGCCCAGTCCCCGAGGGCGTACGCCGCGCCGGACTTGGCGAGCAGGCCGACCAGGAGGCCCAGCAGGATCGTGAAGAGCATGATGCGGATGTTCCACCCGTCCGCAAGGGTGTCGGCGATCAGGTCCGACAGGTTGAGGAGGGCCTGATAGGGGTTCCCTCCCGCCGCGATCAGGGTTCCCGAGAGCACCCCGAGGAAGAGGGAGACGACGACGTCCTTCGTGACGATGGCGAGAATGATCGTCAGGAGGGGCGGCAGGATCGAGAGCAGTCCGTAATTCGTCAATTCCATGGTCTAGTGCCTCCTTAATTGGAATAGAACGGACATACCGTGCCATAATGCACCGGAAAAAACGAAAACGCAACGGTAATTTCTTGTTTTGGGCACGTATCCGCGCGACGGCCGTCCGGAAACGAAAAGGCGCGGCAGCCGCCGCGCCCCGTCGTGCCGCGCCCGGATCGGGCCGGCGGGTCTCATTTCCGTTCGGCTAATTTCTTCACTATGTACGTCGCCACGTCGTTCGCGTACGCTCCCCTGCCGAAACCGGCATCGTAACCCAACTCCACGGCTAGTTTGTTGCCGATCCGGGGGCCGCCGGCGATGCAGATGTACCGGCTCCGCTCGCCCCGGGCCTCCAGGAGCTCGATCAGCTGGGTCAGGTTGTGGATGTGCACGTCCTTCTGGGTGACCACCTGGGAGACCAGGATGGCGTCCGCCTTCACCTTGCCCGCGAACTCGATGAGCTTCTCGTTGGGGACCTGGGCGCCCAGGTTGTAGGCCTCCATCTCCGGGTAGCGCTCCAGCCCGTAGTGGTGGTTGTAGCCCTTCATGTTCATGATGGCGTCGATCCCCACGGTATGGGCGTCGAAGCCCGTGCAGGCCCCCACCACCACCACCTTGCGGCCGAGCTCCCGGCGGATGTACTCGTTCACCTCGTCCATGCTCATTGAAGCCTCGGCGGAGTGCTCGTCGGCCACGCAGGCGTCGTAATCCACGGAGGTTTCGGTCTTCCCGTAGGCCACATAGAAGGAGAAGCCCGCGGACAGGGGGGCCGAGTGGACCACGTCGCAGTCCTTGAAGCCCCACTTGAGAACCATCTGACGGGCGGCCTCCCGGCCCTTGGCTCCGTCGGGGACCGGCAGGGTAAAGGAAAGCTGGACTTTTCCGTCGTCCAGGGTGTCTCCGTACGGTCGGACGATATTCATGTCTGCCTCCTACTTTCCCAAGCCCAGGGTCCGGGTTAGATGCTCCTCGAAGGGGTTCCAGTACCTCGGCCCCTTCTTGATCAGGCCTTCCAGGCCCTTGCCTCCGTCCTTGGGCCGCTTCACGTCCGCGAACTGCCCCTCGGCGATGGCGTCGAAGAGGCCCGTCGCCTCGATCTGCCGCAGGAACTCCAGGGTCTTGTCCAGGACCTCCGCGGCCCGGGTTCGGACGATCCCGCCCTCCCGGAATTCCACCTCGTCGTAGAAGGATGCAATGTTGTTCATCACGTATTTGGCGTTGTCCACCGCCAGGTACCGGTCCATCATGAAGGGCGTGTGGATGGCCTCGGTCAGCATCCCCAGGAGGTGGATGCCCTGGTTCGTGGCCTTGGACACGAAGTTGAACATCGTGTCCATCACCAAGCCCTTGAAGATGTCCCCGGACATGAACTTGGTGGGAGGCATGTACTTGAGGGGATGCTCCGGGAAGATCTCCCGGGCCATCTGGGCCTGGGCCAGCTCGTACAGGAAGCCGTCCTTGATGGTCGGGTCCATCTCGAAGGCGTGCCCCAGGCCCATGAGCCGGGCGGGCAGGCCCGCGGCGTAGGCGAAACGCTCGTTCAGGAACTGGCTGGCCAGGACCGTGTAGGCCTTCTCGTAGGCGTCGCTGGTGGTGAGGTAGTTGTCCTCCCCGGTGTTGATGATGATCCCCGCCCAGGCGTCCAGCATGCGGCTGAACTTCTGGTCCACGAAGGTCCGGTACATGTTGATGTCCCGGAAGAGGATCCCGTACATCGAGTCGTTCAGCATCATGTCCAGGCGCTCCAGGGCTCCCATGGCGGCGATCTCCGGCATGCAGAGCCCCGAGGCGTAGTTCGTGAGGAGGATGTACCGCTTCTGCCGCTCGGACACCTCGTCCAGGGCGGCCCGCATGATGCGGAAGTTCTCCTGGGTGGCGTAGGTCCCCCCGAAGCCCTCGGTGGTGGGGCCGTAGGGGACGTAGTCCAAAAGGCTCTGGGCGGTGGTGCGGATCACGGCGATCACGTCCGCCCCCTGCTCCGCCGCGGCCGCGGCCTGCTTCACGTCCTCGTAGATGTTGCCCGTGGCCACGATGAGGTACAGGAGGGGCCGGTGGTTCCGGTCCTTCCACTCCGCCTGCCGGGCCTCCCGGTATTCCCGGTTGGACCGGACCCTCTCGTCGGCGCGCCGAACGAGCTCGTCGGCTTTCCGGGCCACGGAAGCCTCGTCCGCGGGGGGCAGGTCCGCAAGGCGCAGGCCCTCGGCGATCTTCCGGTTGAGCCGCTCCGGGCTGTCCCCCGTGCGGGCCAGGGCGCTCGCGTAGAGGCGGAAGGCCCCGTCCGCGAGGCGGTCCCGGGCCTGGTCCACGATCAGGTTCGGAACGGGCACCCCGTCGGCGTCCGCGTCGTCCGCACCCGCCAGGCGCAGGGTGGCCCGTTCCACGGTGACGGAGGTGTGCCCGTCCACGAATTTCATCACCGGCCCGCAGATCCTCGCCGCGAGCTCCCGGGCCTCGTCGATCTTGTCCTGGGATAAGCCTAGTTTCGTACGCATGAAAACTCCTTATGGGTGGTCCGTGGACGGTGGTCGGTGAACGGAAATGAGTACAGTTCGCGGCCGCCGTACACGCTCGGGCGTGAATGACTGCCGCATCCTCGGGTCATTCCCGGCCACTGTCCACCGTCCACTGTTCACCGTCCACCGATTACCTCTTCCGCTTTCTTAACGATCTCCCCCGGCAGGCCCAGGAGGGCCGCCACGGTCAGGGCGTCCGAGGGACCCGGGCCTTCCCCGTCGGGCTCCAGCTCGTACCGCATATGCCGGTTGATCCGGGCAAGCCGTTCCGCCCGGGGGGCGTCCGCCTCCAGGCACTCGGACGCGGCCTTGCGGTCCAGGCCCTTCATTCGAAGGTAGTCCACCCCCGGCGACCGGACCAGGCCCCGGAAGTGGGTGGCGAAGAAGCTCTTCACCCCGGGCTTGGCCGCCAGCGCAGCCTGGGCCGCGGAGAGCAGGGCTTCCGCCTCCCGGGAGCTCGTGGTCCGGGCGAACTCGTCGAAGACCGCCAGGCAGCCTCCGTCCCCCATGCCCTCCCAGGCCCGTATGAAGCGGTGGATCTCGAAGCCGAAGCCCGAGAGTCCCGCCAGCCGCTCCCCCGCGAGCTCCCCCACGTAGGAAAGCCGGGCGTAGACCCGGGTGCGGAAGGAGGAGGCGGGGACGTGGAAGCCCGCCTGGGCAAGGATCTGGAAGAAGAGGACCGTCTTCAGGGCCACGGTCTTGCCCCCCATGTTGGACCCGAAGATCGTGGTCACCGGCTTTTCGAACCGGGCGGACAGGGGGGTATAGGAGAGCCCGAGGTCCCGGCATTCCGCCTCGCAGGGCAGGAAGCGGCCACCCGAAAGCTTCCAGAGCCCGTCGGAGGAGAGGTCCGGACGTACCAGGCCGAGGTCCCGGACCATGCGAGCCCGGGCCAGGGCCAGATCGAAGTCCCGGACCCGGTCCGCGGCGGACCGTATCTCCGGGAGCGCGCCTGCGATGAGGCCCGAAAGACGCCGGAGGACCTCGTCCTCAAGCTTGCGCTCCCGGGCGGCCAGCTCGTCCCTCCGGTCCCGGAGCCCCAGGGTGCGGGAGTCCGCCGCGGGGCGGACCAGGTAGAGCCGATCGTCGTAGGGCTCCACCACCGCCAAGTCCCGGTCCGCAAGGAGGGCCTCCGCCTGGGCCCGGGGCACCAGGGCGAAGTCCCGCCCCGCCAGCCGCACCCCGTACCGGGCGGCCAGGCGGGTTTCCGCGGAGCTCCGGGCCGCCTCAAGGTCCGCGTCCGTCCGGGCTATCGCGGCCCGGACTTCCGCCAGGGCGGGGTCGTAGGCTTCCGACACGAAAAAGGTTTCCGGGTCCGATCCGCCCTTGGCCAGCTCCGCGGCTAGAACCGAAGCCGCGGGGCCGAGGCCGAAGGCCTCCCGGGTATCCTCGTCCAGGGCGGCCCGGAGTCCCTCGTGGCACGACAGGAATTTCTTGACCTGGAAGATCTCCGCAAGTTCGTATTCCCCCTTCGCCGAGGCGGGCAGGCGGGGCATCCGCTTCAGGTAGTAGCCGGCCCGGTCCCGGGCGGCCGGGTCGTCCCGGGTGGAATCCAGCCAAGAGGCGGCCGCCTCCGTCCGATCCAGGAGTCCTTCGATCTCCCCTCGGTCCGCGTAGACCCGCCGCTCGTCCCGTTCGTCTTTTCCGTAGGGCGTGTAGGGGCCGTAGAGCTCCCAGAACTCCTCGACCCGGGAAAAGGACCATGCGTCCTCCAGGTCTTCGGGAGCCAGGAGCGAGCCGGGCCGATGGGCGCTCACGCCGCGGCCTCCGGGAAGACCTCGTAGGGGTTGAAGGCGATCCGGGCCGCGGTCCCCTCGTCCAGCCGGGACAGGAAGGCGTCCCGGGACACGGCGCGCAGGACCGCGACGATGCCCGCGCATTCCAGGGGATTCCGAACGAACAGGACCCGGCGGGCCCGAAAGGACCGGAGTTCCCCGTCGTCCAGGAAAACCTTGGTGAAGTCCTCCACCGTCACCGCGCGGACGGTTTCCGGCTGGGTCTCCGCTACGGCCGCCGTAAGGGGGCCGGCCAGGGCCAGCTCCCCCTCCCTAGAGCCGAAGTCCGCCGGCGCCGGGGGCAGGGAAGCAAGGAAGGAAAGCCGCCGGGCCTGACGGGCCGACTTGTCCAGGGAAGCGGCGTCGGCCCGCAGGACGAAGACGAACCGCGCCCCGGGCCAGGCGGCGACTTGGGTGATCCGGTTGATCGCCCCATCCACCAGGACCGTGCGGGCCGCCCCCTCGTCCCGGAGCAGGGCCAAGGCCCGGGCGACCCCCTCGTTCCCCTCGGGGCCCACCAGGACGACGCGGCCCGGCCTGTGCGCCCGGGCCGCGCAGATCCGTCCGAAGGCGGAACTCCCCGGGAGGATATCCAGGATCTCCGGGAGGATGCGCCCGTCCCGAAGGAAGCGCTCGGCGCTGACCACCACGTCCCCGGGGGCCACGGGCACCGAGGGCTTGCGGGCCGCCGAGAGGGAGTCCCGGGCCTCCCCGTCGTATCCGATGGAGAGAAAGGCCGGACGTTCCCCCGCGGCCCGGACCAGGGCCAGGGCCCGGTTGAGGAAGGTTGTCTTTCCGCAGTGCTTCTCCGGGCCGGTCACGAAGGTGACCCGGCCCAGAAAGTCCTCAGCCCGGTCCAGCACGGCGGGCCTAGGAGCGGTGCACCCGCTGGAAGCGCTTGAGGTCCTTGGGCTCCAGGGACAGGCGCTGGCCCGCCAACAGGGTGGCGACACCGTCCTGGGGCGCGAGGAGCTCGTCCTCGCAGAACTCGCAGCCCTCGGGGCACCGGGGCACGTAGGTGTCCGGCTCGGTGTAGGTGGTGATCACGCCCTCGTAGTTGCGCATCACGATGCGCTTCTCGTTCTGGCTGATCAAGTAATTCGGCATGACCGGGGTCTTGCCGCCGCCCCCGGGGGCGTCCACCACGAAGGTCGGCACCGCCATGCCCGTCGTGTGGCCGCGGAGGTTCTCGATGATCTCGATCCCCTTGGACACGGAGGTCCGAAAGTGGCTTATCCCCATGGACAGGTCGCACTGGTAGATGTAGTAGGGCTTGACCCGGATGGTCAGGA
Organism: Treponema sp.; assembly: GCA_012517645.1. Taxonomy (GTDB): domain Bacteria; phylum Spirochaetota; class Spirochaetia; order Treponematales; family UBA12059; genus JAAYUR01. The sequence continues at coordinate 4,669 of JAAYUR010000410.1, read as the reverse complement.
GCTTCTGGACCAGCTTCTTCATGGTCATGGGGCAGTCGTTCACGTCCCGCAGGAGGACGCTCTGGTTGCCCAGGGGGATGCCCGCGTTCGCGAGCTTCTCGCAGGCCGCCTTGGACTCCGCGGTGATCTCCTTGGGGTGGTTGAAGTGGGTGTTCAGGTAGATGGGGTGGTACTTGGACAGCATCGAGACCAGGTTGTCCGTGATCCGCTGGGGCATCACCACGGGCACCCGGGACCCGATCCGGATGATCTCCACGTGCTCGATCTCCCGGAGCTTCCGGATGACCCGCTCCAGCTTCTCGTCCGAGAGCACCAGGGGATCCCCCCCGGAGATGAGGACGTCCCTAACGATCGGGGTCTTCCGGATGTACTCCACCGCCGCGTCGATGTTGGCGTCGGACATGTGCACGTCCTCGAAGCCCACCAGGCGGCGCCGGGTGCAGTGCCGGCAGTTCATGGAGCAGATGTTCGTGACCAGGAGGAGGACCCGGTCCGGGTACCGGTGGGTCAGGCCGGGGACCGGGGAGTCCACGTCCTCGTGGAGGGGGTCGTCCTCGTCCGCGGGATCCTCGAAGGTCTCCGGCAGCCGGGGGATGGCCTGGAGCCGGACCGGACAGTGCTTGTCCTCGGGGTCGATCAGGGAGGCGTAGTAGGGGGTGATGGCCATGCGGAAGCGCTTGAGGACCGCCTCGATGTCCTTCTTCTCCGCCTCCGAGAGGGGCACCACCTTGGACAGGGTTTCCACGTCCTTGATGTCGTTCTTCATCTGCCAGTGCCAGTCGTTCCAGTCCGACTCGGGCACGTTCGCGTACAGAGGGATGCGCTTATAGTCGCTTTTCCGGTACTCGTTCATACAGACTCCTCACGATTCAACCACAGAGTACGCGTCAGGATGGCTACGCCATCCTGACGGCGCCGAAGCAAGCTTCGGCGATGTCAAAATCATCGAAAATCGGCGAAACCCAACGGGTTTCGCTGCCGCGAGCCGGACCTACGTCCGGCTCGCGCGACTCCGTGTTGAACACCAAATCAGGTCCTGAGTTTCAAATACGCCCGCACGTCCGCGGGGGTCGCGGGCGCCAGGCCCGCCTCCTTGGCCAGCCGGGCCGCCCGGGCCACGAACTGGGCGTTGGACTCCGCCAGGACGCCCTTGGAGTAGTACACGTTGTCCTCGAAGCCCACGCGGATCCAGCCGCCCCGGGCGATCGCCGCGTACTGGGCCGGCAGGGAAGCCCGGCCGATGCCCATGAGGGTGAAGTCCGCCCCCTCCGGCAGGGCCCGGACGAAGGACTCCATCGTGTCCAGGGTGAAGGGCACCGCCCCGGGGACGTTCATCACCAGGCCGTAGTGGTAGGGCGGCTCCAGGAGGCCTTCCTTGATAAGGATACGGCTGGAAAAGACGTGGCCCAGGTCGAAGCACTCCAGGGTGGGCCGGACCTTCCGTCGCCGGAATTCCTCGGCGAACTTCCGCATGACCGGCAGGGTGTTCACGATGTAGTCGTCCCCGAAGTTGACGGTTCCGCAGTCCAGGGAGGCCATCTCGGGCTCCAGCTCCGTCACCGGCCGGAGGCGTTCCTCCGCGGTGTCCCCCACGGCTCCCCCGGTGGTGATCTCCACCACGATGTCTGTGCGCTTGCGGATCAGGTCGATGGCCTTCCGGAAGACCTTGGGGTCCTGGGTAGGTTTGCCGTTCTCGTCCCGCACGTGGAGGTGGAGGATGGCGGCCCCCGCCTCCCGGCAGGCGACGGCGGTGTCCGCGATCTCCTCCGGCGTGGTCGGAAGGGCGGGGTTGTGGGCCTTGGTGGTCTCCGCGCCCGTGCAGGCGCAGGTGATCACGATCTTGGAATCGAGCATAGGAACTCCTTTACAAACTGAACCACAGAGACACAGAGGCACAGAGATAAGAGGGAGAAAAAGGAGAGAAGAAGTAAAGATGAAGAGAGAACCATGGAAGAGAGGAGGGGCGTCACAGGGCGAGCCTTCGGATGCCGTCTCGCAGCAGGGCGGTCTTGAAGTTGATCAGGAGCCCCACTTCCCATCCCCCCATCCGCAGATAGGAGAGAAGCTGGGCCTCGTGGACCGGGAGTATCGCCTCCAGGGCCTTCAACTCGACGACGACCTTGTTCTCCACGACCAAGTCCAACCGGAAGGAACCCGACAGGGGAGTGCCCTTGTACACGACGGGCATCTCGACCTGCCGCATGAAACGAAGCCCGGATGTAGCCAGTTCGATGGTCAGGGCTTCCTCGTAGATGGATTCGAGGAGTCCGGGTCCGAGTTCCCTGTGGACGGCTATCGCGCACGCGATAATCCGTTCCGTAAGGTCAGCCTCCTTCCCCTTCTCCATCCCCTTCTCCATCCCCTTCTCCATCCCCCCCTCATTCTTCTCACTTCTCTTCTCTTCTTTTCTCTCTCTTCTCTCCTCTTTCTCTGTGCCTCTGTGTCCTACCGCGTTCTTAAATCCTCTTCCTCTGTGCCTCTGTGTCCTTCCGCCTTCTTTACGCCTTCCCCACCGGGTACTTCTTCATGGTCAGCTCCAGGGACTCGCCGATGGCCCACAGGGCCTTGTCCAGGTCCGCGTCCGTGTGCCGATGGGCGATGTACCAGTGGTGGAAGGGCTGGATGAAGAGTCCCCGGCGGATGGTCTGGGTGTAGAAGTACTCCCGCCGGGCCTTGTAGGCTTTCTCCTCGTCCCCCGGGGCCTTGTCGAAGGTCACGAAGGGCATGGGGGGGATGCCGCTGACCGTGGCGGGGCAGCCCGAGTCCGCGACGATCTTCCGCAGGCGCTCCAGGAACTTGGTGCCCCGGGCCCAGATCGAGTTCGGGACGTCCTCGCGCTTCAGGATCTCCAAACACTTGAGGGCCGCCACCATCTCCAGGGAGTTCGGGAAGAAGGTGGAGGAGACGAAGACCTTGGACTGGCAGACGTCCATGATCTCGGCCTTGCCCGCCACGCAGGAAATGGCGTAACCGTTGGCCAGGGCCTTGCCGAAGGTCCCCAGGTCCGGGGTGACGCCGTAGCGCTCCTGGGCCCCTCCCAGGGCGGCCCGGAAGCCCGTGCGGATCTCGTCGAACACGAGGACCGCGCCGTGCTTCTTGACCAGCTCCTTGACCCCCTCCAGGTACCCCTTGGGCGGGGCCATGACCGGCTTGGCCAGGGGGTGCCCGACGGGGGTGACGATGACGCAGGCCACCTTGCCCGCGTGCTCCTTTAGCTTGGCCTCCAGGGACTCCAGGGACCCGTACTCGAACTCGTCGGTCAACGCGAGGGTTTCCTCGGGAACGCCGCCGTGGTTCTCCACGCACCAGTCGTGCCAGCCGTGGTAGCCGCAGCGGAGGACCATGGACCGGTCCGTGTAGCCCCGGGCGATCCGGACCGCCAGGGTCGTGGCGTCGGAGCCGGTCTTGACGGGGATCACCTTCTCGGCGCAGGGGACCACGTCGATGATCGCCTGCTCGAGCTGGTTCTGGGCGGGCTGGACCAGGCTGAAGCAGAAGCCCCGCTCGTCCATCTGGCGCTTGACCGCGTCGTTGATCTCCTTCTCGTCGTAACCCAGGATGACCGGGCCGTAGGCGCAGAGCATGTCGATGTAGTCGTTGCCGTCCACGTCGACGATGTGTCCCCCGTAGCCCCGGTCGATGAAGATGGGGTACTCCCCCTGGATGAAATTGTAGGGTCTTCGGATGCCCATGACGCCGCCCGGGGAGAGCCGCTGGGCCTCCTCGAACATGGCCATGGACTTGGAGAGGTTCAGTTTCGGAAATTCGCTGGCGGGCATGGTGGCTCCTCCGCAATGGTTGCTTAGAAATGCGCCACAGAGACACAGAGGCACAGAGAAGAACAAGATGGAAAGTTGGGAAAAGTTGAGCCTGCATCCATATCGCAAGCCTCACTCTCTCCTCTCTCCTCTCGCTTTCTCTCTCTCCTCTTTCTCTTCTCTCCCTCTTATCTCTGTGTCTCTGTGCCTCTGTGGTTCCTTCTTGTATACAAACCCTACTTGACGTAATTCTCCTCGAATACCTTCCTCAGCGCCGGGTTTTCCCGGAGCTCCCACAGGGTGATCTCGGCGTGGTCCTTGGTGTAGCCGTTTCCGATGATCATGTTCACGTCCTTGCCGATCCCCTCGGCGCCCAGGGCGGCCCGGGTGAAGGAGGTGGCCATGCTGAAGAAATAGACCGTGCCGCCGTCCCGGACGGGAAGGATGCTGGCCATCTCGCAGCCCGCGATGTTCACGCAGTTGATGGCGATGTCGAACTCCCGGCCCTTGTTGGCTTTGAGCACGGCGTTCATCAGCTCCACGGGCTTGGTGGCGTCGCCGACCACGATCTCGTGGGCCAGCTTGAGGTCCTGGATGACCTTGCGGGACCGTTCGGAGTGGATGTTGGCCACGACGCGGCCCGTGGGACCCGCGCGCTTGATGGACTCGTAGAGGCACAAAAGGCCGGACTTGCCGCCCGCCCCCAGGACCAGGACCGAGTCCCCGGGTTTCACCAGCTTCGCCGCCTGGGCCGGGGCGCCCGCCACGTCCAGGGCGGCCAGGGCCAGGCCCTCGTCCATGTCCGTCGGGAGCTTGGCGTAGATCCCGCTCTCGAAGAGGATCGCCTGTCCCTCGATCTCGACCCGGTCGATCTCCGGATGGACCTTGAGGATCTTGTTGATCTTGAGGGG
>JAAYUR010000114.1 GCA_012517645.1 Treponema sp. | reverse complement strand
TTCCTTGAGGGTACGGGCCAGGGTCCGGCCGGCCTTGACGAACTCGCCGTCCTCCACGTTGAGGTAGGCCCCGCCGGGCAGGAAGTAGGTGAAGGTCTCGTTCCCCGCCTCGTCGGTGATGACGATGCGGGGCTGCTTGGCGTCCCGCTCGGCCGCGAATTCGGCGATCCTCTTCTCGACGTTCCCCGTCTCCTCGTTGATCTCCTCCTTGAGGGTGGACCCGGGGATGATGTCCTCGTACCGGACATACCCCTCGTACTCGCTGATGATGGGGTCCGAGAAGGGGTCGAAGGTGGAGATGGTGGCCTGGGCGGGGACGACTTCCCCGACCTTGACGACCACCTCGGAGCCGTTCCGGACCTCGATCCGGCTTTCCTGGGCGATCAGGAGCAAGGAGCCCGGCAGGACCCGGGCGTAGGCGATGTCGTGGGACTTGATGATCTCGCCGCTCTTGCGCTTCAGGATCTCCTGGTCCTTCAGGATCCGGCTGCCGTTCTCAACCAGGACCTTGTCCCCTTTCTCCAGGTCGTAGGAGGCGAAGACCTTGCAGACCTGAAGGAAGCCCTTCCGGGTGAAGAGGAAGCGCCCGTTGTTCTCGACGAAGGTGCCCTGCATGTCCGTCACGAGGATCGGGTACTTCATGTAGACCCGGTTCTCCTCGGAAGCCTTGGTCGCCGCCCCTCCGATGTGGAACGTACGCATGGTCAGCTGGGTTCCCGGCTGGCCGATGGACTGGGCCGCTATGATTCCCACGGCTTCGCCGATCTCCACGGCCCGGCCCGTGGCCAGGTTCCGGCCGTAGCACATCCGGCAAACCCCGTGGCGGGCCTCGCAGGTCAGGACCGTGCGGATGGTGACTTCCTCGATCCCCGCGTCCTCGATGGCCTGGGCGGTTTCCTCGGTGATCTCGTCGTTCACGTCCACGATCACCTCTCCGGTGATCGGATGCTTGATCCGTTCCAGGGTGAAGCGGCCGACGATGCGCTCCCGGAGGGAGGTCACGATCTCCTCTCCGTCCTTGATGGCCCTCTGCACGAGGCCGTTGATGGTTCCGCAGTCCACCTCGTTGATGACCACGTCCTGGGAGATGTCGACCAGACGGCGGGTCAGGTAGCCGGCGTCCGCGGTCTTGAGGGCCGTGTCCGCAAGGCCCTTGCGGGCTCCGTTCGTGGAGATGAAGAACTCGATGACCGACAGCCCTTCCTTGAAGTTCGACCGGATCGGAAGCTCGATGATGTCCCCCGACGGCTTGGCCATCAGGCCGCGCATGCCCGCCAGCTGGCGGATCTGGTTGCGGCTTCCCCGCGCCCCGGAATGGGCCATCATGTGGATGTTGTTGAACCCGGCCTTGTCCTTTTCCAGGACCTTCATCATGACCGCCGTCAGGTCCTCGTTGGTCTTGGACCAGACCTCGACCACTCGGTTGTACCGTTCTTCCTGAGTGATGTGGCCCGCCAGGTACTGCTTCTGGATGGCCTCCACCTGCTTGTTCGCTTCCTCGATCATGCCCTGCTTCTCCGCGGGCACGACGATGTCGTCCATGCCGATGGTGGCCCCGAAGAAGGTGGCGTAGCGGAAGCCCATGTCCTTGATGGCGTCCAGCATGGTCACGCAGACGTAGGGTCCCCGGGACTTGTAGATCTTCTCGATCAGGGCACGGAGCTCCTTGTCCCCCATCTGGAAGTTGATGAAGGGCACCTCGGCGGGGAGGGCGTCGTTCAGGAGGAGCCGTCCCGCGGTGGTCGCGACCAGACCGTCCTTGACCTCGGCTTCCTTGCCCACGGCGGTCCAGACGGGCGTCTTGGAAACGGGAACCTTGATCAGGGCTTCCCAGTCCAGGGCTTTAGCCTCGCAGGCCATGACGGCTTCCTCGGAGGAGGAGTAGCGCCGGCCTTCGCCCTTGGCCTTGGCCTTTTCCTTGGTCAGGAAGTTGATGCCCAGGACCATGTCCTGGGAGGGGAAGACGATGGTCTTGCCGTTCGCGGGGTTGAGCAGGTTCCGGCTGGAGAGCATCAGGGTCCAGCACTCCGTCTGGGCCGCATGGGTCAGGGGGACGTGGACCGCCATCTGGTCGCCGTCGAAGTCCGCGTTGTAGGCGTGGCAGACCAGGGGGTGGAGCTTGATGGCCTTGCCCTCGACCAGGACCGGCTCGAAGGCCTGGATGCCCAGACGGTGCAGGGTCGGGGCTCGGTTCAGCAGGACCGGGTGTTCCCGCACCACCTCGTCCAGGACCGCGAAGACCTCGGGGGTCTCCTGCTCCACCAGCATCTTGGCCTTCTTGATGTTGTAGACGACGTCCTTCTCCACGAGCTTCTTCATGATGAAGGGCTTGAAGAGCTCCAGGGCCATCTTGGTCGGGAGGCCGCACTGGTGCATCTTGAGCTCCGGGCCGACCACGATCACCGAGCGGCCGGAGTAGTCCACGCGCTTACCCAGGAGGTTCTGGCGGAACCGGCCCTGCTTTCCCTTGAGCATGTCCGAGATGGACTTCAGGGGACGGTTGGAAGCGCCCTTGACCACCCGCTTCTTCTTGGAGTTGTCGAAGAGAGCGTCCACCGCCTCCTGGAGCATCCGCTTCTCGTTCCGGATGATGATGTCCGGGGCGTTCAGGGACTGGAGGCGCTTGAGCCGGTTGTTCCGGTTGATCACCCTCCGGTAGAGGTCGTTCAGGTCGCTGGTGGCGAAGCGTCCGCCGTCCAGCTGGACCATGGGTCGGATCTCGGGCGGGATCACGGGGATCACGTCCAGGATCATCCACTCCGGCCGGTTCTGGGAGGTCCGGAAGGATTCCACGATCTCGATGCGCTTGAGGAGGCGCTTGTCGCTCTTGGCCCCCTTCTCGATCATCTTGGCCCGGAGCTCCGCGGCCATCTGTTCCAGGTCGATCTGCTCCAGGAGGGAGCGGATGGCCTCGGCGCCCATGCCCGCGGAGAAGGCCCCGCCGTAGCGGTCCTGGGCATCGTAGTACTCCTCCTCCGTGAGAAGCTGCATCTTCTTCAGGTCCGTGTCGCCCGGGTCGATGACGATGAACTTCTCGTAGTAGAGCACCGAGCGAAGGGCGGCCACGGGGATATCCAGGAGGAGCCCCATCCGGCTTGGGACGGAGCGGTAGAACCAGATGTGGGATACCGGGGAGGCCAGCTCGATGTGGCCCATGCGCTCCCGGCGGACCTTGAAGTGGGTGACCTCGACGCCGCAGCGATCGCAGATGACGCCCTTGTAGCGGATGCTCTTGAACTTGCCGCAGTAGCACTCCCACTCCTTGGTGGTGCCGAAGATCCGCTCGCAGAAGAGGCCGTCCTTCTCGGGCCTCAGGGTTCGGTAGTTGATGGTCTCGGGCTTCTTGACCTCGCCGTAGCTCCACGCCCGGATCATGTCCGGCGAGGCCAGCTGGATCATTATGTTATCGAAATCCTGGATGTCTCTCATATCAACTCCCCCTCATCTCGTCGAATCGGGCTATGTCCACGATTTGAACCACAGAGACACAGAGGCACGGAGATCGGAGGGAGAAGAAGGGAGAATGGCGGGGAACAGGGCAAGGATTGCTTGCTCGAGTCGCACATCCCGCTCCATTCTTCCATCTTTCCATCCATCCTCACTCTCTTCTCTCTTCTTTCCTCTGTGTCCCTGTGCCTCTTTGGTTCGCCTTTTCAAACGCAGTCTTTCAGAACGTTCCCTGCTTGTTGATCAGGTCCTCGTCCCGCTCGGTCAGGGCTATCTGCTTGCCCTTGGCGTCGTAGACCCGGATGTCCAGGGCCAGGCCCCGGAGCTCCTGGACCATGACGTTGAAGGCCTCGGGGATTCCCGCCGCCGAGTGGGGCTCTCCCTTCACGATGGCCTCGTAGACCTTCGCCCGGCCGGTCATGTCGTCGGACTTGATGGTCAGAAGCTCCTGGAGGGTATTGGCCGCCCCGTAGGCTTCCAGGGCCCAGACTTCCATCTCGCCCAGGCGCTGGCCTCCGAATTGGGCCTTTCCGCCCAGGGGCTGCTGGGTGACCAGGGAGTAGGGTCCCGTGCTCCGGGCGTGCATCTTGTCGTCCACCAGGTGGTGGAGCTTCATGAAGTATATGACCCCCACGGTGACCTGGTTCACGAAGGGCTCCCCGGTCCTGCCGTCCTTGACCCAGACCTTGGCGTTCCCGGGCAGGCCCGCCTTCTTGAGCTTTTCCTCGATCTGCTCCTGGGAGGGGGACTGGAAGACCGGGCAGGAGAACCACTCGTTCAGGGTCGTGGCGGCCCAGCCCAGCTCGGTCTCCATGATCTGGCCGATGTTCATCCGGGAGGGCACGCCCAGGGGGTTCAGGCAGATGTCCAGGGGGGTGCCGTCCTCCAAATAGGGCATGTCCTCCACCGGCAGGACCCGGGCCACGACGCCCTTGTTCCCGTGCCGGCCGGCCATCTTGTCGCCCTCCTTGAGCTTCCGCTTGGCGGCGATCAGGACCTTGACCACCTCCTCCACCCCCGGCGACAGGTCGTCGTTGGCGGATCGCTTGAGGCGCTGGACGTCGATGATGGTGCCCTCGATCCCGTGGGGAACCCGCAGGGAGGAATCCCGGACGTCCTTGGCCTTCTCCCCGAAGATCGAGTTGAGGAGCTTGAACTCCGGGGTCGTCTCGGTCTCGCTCTTGGGGGTGACCTTTCCGACCAGGATGTCCCCCGCCTTGACCTTGGCGCCTACCCGGATGATGCCCTCGCTGTCCAGGGAATCCAGACTCTTCTCGCTGGTGTTCGGGATGTCCCGGGTGATGCGCTCGGGACCCAGCTTGGTCTCCCGGACCTCGGTCTGGAACTCCTTGATGTGGATGGAGGTGAACATGTCCTCCTTGACCACCCGTTCGGAGATGAGGATGGCGTCCTCGTAGTTGTACCCGTTCCAGGGCACGAAGCCCGCCAGGATGTTCCGTCCCAGGGCCAGCTCCCCGTCCCGGGTGGCCGGGCCGTCGGCGATCACCTGGCCCGCCAGGACCTTCTCGCCCTTGCGGACGATGGGCCGCTGGGTATAGCAGGTGTCCTGGTTGGTCCGGGCGTACTTGATCAGGGGGTACTCGTCCTTGAGGCCGGGAGCTCCGTCCGGGACGATGACCACCTTGAAGGCGTCCACGTAGTCCACGACCCCGGCCCGCTTGGCCTTGATCAGGACCCCCGAGTCGTAGGCGGTCTTCCGCTCCATGCCCGTGCCCACCCGGGGCGCCTCGGGGAAGACCAGGGGCACCGCCTGGCGCTGCATGTTGGAGCCCATGAGGGCCCGGTTGGCGTCGTCATGCTCCAGGAAAGGCACCAGGGCCGCGGACACGGAGATGATCTGCTTGGGCGAGACGTCCATGTACTGGAGCTCCTTGGGGCCCCGCATGGTGTAGTCGCCCTGGTGGCGGCAGGAGATCGCGGGCTCCTGGAAGTTGCCCTTGGTGTCGATCTTGGCGCTGGCCTGGGCTATGTAGTACTTGTCCTCGTCCATGGCGGAGAGGTACTCGATCTCCTTGGTGACCTTGCCGTCCTTGACCTTGCGGTACGGGGTCTCCAGGAAGCCGTACTCGTTGACCGTGGTATACGTGGCCAGGGAGACGATGAGTCCGATGTTCGGACCTTCCGGGGTCTCGATGGGGCACATCCGGCCGTAGTGGGTATAGTGGACGTCCCGGACCTCGAAGCCCGCCCGATCCCGGGAGAGGCCGCCGGGGCCCAGGGCGTTCAGGCGCCTCTTGTGGGTCAGCTCGGCGAGGGGGTTGACCTGGTCCATGAACTGGGAGAGCTGGCTGGAGCCGAAGAACTCCTTGACCGCCGCGACGATGGGCTTGATGGACACCAGGTCCTGGGGCCGGATGGTGTCCGTCTCCTTGAGGCTCATCCGCTCCTTGGCGATGCGCTCCATCCGGCTGAAGGCGCTCTTCATCACGTTGGCCAGGAGCTCGCCGACGGAGCGGACCCGCCGGTTGCCCAGGTGGTCGATGTCGTCGATGTTGCTTTCGCCGTAGTAGACGCTCATCAGGTACTTCATGGTGGCGATGATGTCCGCCTTGACCAGGGTGAAGTCCTGGACGGGAACGTCGTAGTCGAACTTCTTGTTGAGCTTGTAGCGCCCGACCTTGCCCAAGTCGTAGCGCCGGGCGGTGAAGAACATGGAGTGCAGATCCCGCTCGGCGTTCTCCACGGTAATGGGTTCGCCGGGAAGGAGGGTCGCGTAGACCGCCGCCAGGGCGTCCGCCTTGGTGGGCTCGTCCTGGGTCGGGTCCTCCTTGACCAGCTTGATGTCCTCCCGCTCCAGGCAGTTCAGGATCATGTCGAAGTGCAGGGAATCCTCGGCCTGGAAGTCGATCACCTCGACATCCTTGACCCCCCGGGAAACCAGCTCGTCCACCTCGTGGAGGTGGAGCTTGTCGCCCGCCCGGTAGAGCTTCTGCTTCTCCCCCTCGGGGCCCTCGACCCAGACGCTCTTGGCCAGCACCTTGTTGACCGCGCCCTCCCGGTCCTCCCGGGATTCGGACAGCGGAATCTTCCGGGATCCGTAGAAGGCGGACAGGATGTCCTCACGGGTCTCGAAGCCCAGGGCACGGAGGAACATGGTCCCCAGGATCCGCTTCTTCCGGTCGATCTTGGCGTAGATGAGCTCTTTCTTCTGGTCTATCTCGAACTCCAGCCAGCTTCCGCGGTACGGGATGATGCGCGCGGAGTAGATTCCCTTCTCGTGGCAGAAGATGACGCCCGGAGAGCGGTGTATCTGGGACACGACTACGCGCTCCGCGCCGTTGATGATGAAGGTCCCCCGGTCGGTCATGAGGGGGACGTCTCCGAGATAGATCTCCTTCTGGCGGATCTCCCCGGTCCTCTGGAATATCAGGTTGATGAGGGCCTTGAGGGGCACGGCGTAGGTAAGTCCCTTCTGCTTGCACTCCAGCTCGGAGTACTTCATGGACTCCTCGTCCAGGGAATAGCGCTCGTACTCCAGCACCATGTCGCCGTTGGGGCTTTCGATGGGGAAAGTCGCCTGGAAGACCTCTTCCAAGCCCGCCGTCGCGGGAGCTTGCCCGGCTCGTATCCGCTCGCGCTGAAGGAACCTTTCGTAGCTGGAAAGCTGTATGCCGATAAGATCGGGAAGCTCCACCGCCTCCTCGTAGTCCTT
>JAAYUR010000286.1 GCA_012517645.1 Treponema sp. | reverse complement strand
GAATCCGCCTCCGCCACCGCCGAGGCGATCATCGCGGAAGAGCAATGCCTTCCGCCCTCGAGGGGAACCGAAAGGAAGTCGTTGCCCCGTAGGCCGTCGGCGATCAGGATGTCGCAACCCGTGGCGTCCCGGGAGAATCCGTTTTCCAGGGCCGCCCGGATATGGTCGTAGGCGTTGTGCCGCCGTCCGGAGTACAGCGTGTTCGCGTCTGTAAGGAAGGGCTTCCCCCCGAGTTCCCGGACCAGGCGGGCTACGGGGGCCACATAGGGTGGACGGATGAAGGAGAGATTCCCCGGCTCGCCGAAGTGAATTTTCAGGGCTACGTACTTTTTCTTTAAGTCCAAACCGCCCATTCCCGACGCCCGCAGGAGCCGGTCGAGCTTTACCGGTAGGGAAGTATCCGGAGTCGTGCGCAGATCCGTCCAATACACCCGGGAAACCGTCATTCGATGCGCCTCCGAGACAAGGATTTCTTCACCCCCACTATACTCTGTGGAAGGATTTTTAAAAACTCCGGCGGTCCGAATCTTGTTTACGGCGAAGAAGGCTCGTGGTATTCTTTCCGGAATTCCGGCTGTTCCGTCTCAGGAAAAGCGGATTCCTGCAATCGCGAAGAAAGTCTAGGAGGCTCCCATGAAGAGAATCGTCGCCCTGCTCCTCGCCCTGGCCCTGGTCGGCGGCGCCCTATACGGCGCCCCCAAGTCCAAGGTAAAGATCGCCCTGATCATCGAATCCACCGTGGACGACAAGGGCTGGGGTCAGGCCATGCACGACGCCATCGCCGCGGTCCAGAAGAAGTATGGAACCGCCCTGGTGGAATACAATTATAGCGAGAAGATGAAGCCCGTGGACGCGGGATCCGCTGCCCGGCAGTACGCTTCCCGGGGCTTCGACATCATCATCGCCCATGGCGCCCAGTTCAAGAACCTGGTCCTGGAGCTTTCCGAGGAATTCCCCAAGACCACCTTCGCTTTCGGAACGAACGCGGACATCGGCCCCAAGAACGTCTTCACCTACATGCCCATGAGCGAGGAGACGGGCTACATCAACGGCGTCATCGCCGGAATGGTGACCAAGACGGGGATCATCGGCGTGGTCGGCCCCGTGGACGCGGGAGATTCCGCCCGGTACAACCGGGGGTTCTGGTTGGGCGTGAAGGCCGTAAATCCCAAGGCGGAGATCAAGGTCGCCCACACCGGCTCCTTCGCGGACTACGTAAAGGCCGCGGAGCTCGCCCAAACCCACATAAAGGCCAACGCCGACGTCCTAACCGGAGCCGCCCAGCAGGCCACCGGAGCCCTCCGGGCCGTGGCCGAGTACAAGGACAAGCCTATTTGTTGGCTCGGCCAGGATACCCTCCAGCTGACCATGCCCGAGGGCTACAAGGTCATCGCTGCGGCCAGCTACGACTACACCGCGGTCGTGGAAGCCATGATCGACAAGCGTCAGACCGGGACCCTGGGCGGAGAGAACATCCCCCTCACCTTCCGGAACGGCGGCTTCATCTACAAGTTCAACGACTCCGTGGGCCCCGTCCTGACCGCGGCGATCCGCAAGGCCGCCGAGCAGGCCAAGGCCGACATCACCGCCCAGAGGCTCAAGCTCGACTGGCAGGCGGTGAAGTACTAATACCTTGTCAAGGACGGCCCGGGGACGCGCTTCCCGGGCCGGTCCGATTCCGGCGACGGGAGTCTTCATGCAGTTCGAACCCATCCGCAGCCTCGAGCTTCGGGGCATCACCAAGCGTTTCCCGGGGATTTTGGCCTGCGACCATATCGACCTGGCGGTGGGCGAGCATTCCGTGCGGGCCCTGGTGGGGGAAAACGGGGCGGGCAAGACGACCCTCATGAACATCCTCATGGGGCTGTACCAGCCGGACGAGGGAGGAATCCTGCTCAACGGCCGGGAGGTCCGCTTCCGGTCCCCCAACGACGCCTTCGACCACGGCATCGGCATGGTGCATCAGCATTTCATGCTGGTTCCGAACATGACGGTTACGGAAAACGTGGCCCTGGGGATGAAGTCCTCCCACAAACCTCTG
>JAAYUR010000321.1 GCA_012517645.1 Treponema sp. | reverse complement strand
TCGAACGCCGTATGCGGGAAGCCCCCGACGCGGGCTCCCTGACCCTGGAACAGGACCTCCAGGATTTTCTGCTCGTGATCCAGCACCTGGAGGAGACGGAGCCGGAATCCCTGGAGGTCTTCTTCGCCCAGCAGGCCACCCATCGGGGCCTTCCGGCCTACTTCGAGAAGCTGGAAGCGGCGGTGCGGCGGCGCCTGGCCGGCGACCGGGACTGGTACCAGGACATGGCCTGGGCCGGACGGATCGCGGGGTACATGGACGGGTACCTGTCCACCTTCCTCTCGGAGGCCATGAAGTACGGCGACGCCCGGTACCAGGCCTTGACCCGGAAGCTGAGATCCCTGCGCAGGCTGACCCTGGGAGGCCTGGCGATATTCGTGATCCTCTTCGGCATGGCGGCGGTGGGTATCTCCACCTCCGTGTCCGCACCCATCCGTCGCCTGGCCCGCTCCAGCGAGCGGATCGCCGCGGGCGAGCTGGACGTGCCCGAGGTCCGGGCCGACACGGGGGACGAGGTGGAGATCCTGGCCCGGTCCTTCAACACAATGAGCAAGAGCATCGCGTCCATGGTGGTGGACCTCCGGGGAAAGGCCGAGCTGGAACGGAGCCTGCGGGAGGAGGAGCGCCAGCTGATGGAGAAGGAGCGGGCCCTCCGGGAGGCCCAGTTCATCAGCCTCCAGGACCAGATCCAGCCTCACTTCCTGTTCAACGCCCTGAACACGATAGCCCGGACGGCCCTGTTGGAAGGGGCGCGCCGGACCGAGGAGCTCTCCCTGGCCCTGGGTCGCCTCTTCCGGTACGCCCTGGGGGCGCCGGAATCCATGGTCACCCTGAGGGAGGAGCTGGACATCGTGGAGGAGTACCTGGCCTTCCAGCGCCTCCGCTTCGGGGAACGCCTTAGGTGGACCGTGGACGCGGCCTCGGAAGTCCAGGATGCCCGGATACCCCGGTTCACCATCCAGCCCTTCGTGGAAAACGCCGTCCGGCACGGCATCGAGCCCCGGGAAGAGGGCGGCAGCGTGGAGATCTCCGCGCGGATACGCAAGGGTCGCCTGATCCTTGAAATCCGGGACACGGGGGTGGGGATGTCCCTGGCGCCGAGGGGGTCTTCCGAGAAACGGTCCCCGGGCAGGTCCGAGGAAGGGATCGGGATATCCAACGTCCGAAGACGCCTGGAACTGCGGTACGGCCCCGCGGCCCGCCTCTCGGTCCGAAGCGAGCGGGGTCAGGGCACCACGGTACGGATCGGTATCCCCGCGGAGCGGAGCGGAGGATCCACGCCATGAGCTTCCGGATTCTGATCGCCGACGACGAGCAGCTGGAACGACAGGCCCTGACCCACATCCTCTCCGGCCTGGCGGACCGGGACATCGAGCTGGTAGAAGCCGCCAACGGACGCCAGGCGGTGGCGGCAGCGGCCCGGGGAGGGATCGACCTGGCCTTCCTGGACATCCGGATGCCCGGCCTGGACGGCCTCGCGGCGGCCCGCATCCTGCGGGACGCGAATCCCGGGATCCACATCGTATTCGTGACGGCCTTCGACAAGTTCGACTACGCCCGGGAGGCCCTGCGGATGGGGGTCGACGAGTACCTGGTGAAACCCGCGGCCCCGGGGGAGGTGCTGTCCATGGCCCGGCGCGTCCTGGACCGGATAGGGCGGGAGCGGACGGGTCCGGAATCCTCCGACGGCGCCCTGGCCCTGCTGGAGGAGGAACTGCGGACCGACCTGGGCCGGGATTCGGAATGGGATCCGGACCGCCACCCGTCCCGGGACGCGGAGATCCAGGAACGGCTCGCCTCCTTCCTGAGAGTCCGAGGCTGCCGGGGCCGGATCGCCGCGGCCCTGGTCCTCCGGCCCGCCGGCCCGCCGGCCCGGGAGCCGGGAGCCTTTCCGCGGCGCCCGTTGAGCCGCGCCACCCGGAACCTGCTGGAACGACGCCTCCGGGAAGCCGGGCGGTACGCCCTGGCCGGGGACGGGGAATCCGAGATCCGCTGCCTGGCGGCCGCTCCTTCCTCGGACGAAGCGGGGACCGCCGCCGAGGAAGCCCTTCGGGGCATCCTCACGGGCTTGATCGAGGAGCTCCTCCGGTCCCTGGGGATCCGGGTCCTCGCCGGGGCTTGCCTATTCCCGGAGGGTTCTCCGCGGTTCCGGGAAGCCCGCCAGGCCGCGGCCCTGGGCCGGGTCGATCGGCCCGTGGTGATCCTGGTTTCCGCCCCGGAGGCGGACATCGGCGGCGGAGAGGCGGACCACCCGGCGTTCGGCTCGGTAGAACGGGCCGTGGCCTACCTTCGGGAACACCTGGCGGAGGATCTCTCCCTGGAGGATGTGGCCCGGCAGGTCGGCGCCTCACCCTCCCACCTCTCCCGCCTGTTCCGCCGCCGCCGGGGGGAGACCTTCGTGCAGGCCTTCTGTCGGCTCCGCATCGACGCGGCCAAACGCCTGCTCCGGACCGGGACCTACCGGGTCAAGGAGACGGCGGCCCTGGTGGGCTTCAAGGACAGCGCCTATTTCTGCAGGGTTTTCCGGAAATACGAGGGCATGAGCCCCGCGGAATACCAGGCCGGATCCGGCTGATCCGGCCCGACTCCGTCTCCGAGGATCCCGGAGGCAGCGGAGCCAATATCAAAAGTCGGTCACTTTTGATATTGGCTCCGCGATTGGGGGCGGCGGTCAAAAAAATACCCCATTACGCAAGAATTTCCCCCTACGGGAACGAAGGTTCGCCCCTATTCTAATAGGGTACCAGAAATTCCGGATCAAACAGGAGGAACCATGAGTTTCAAGAAAGTTTTGTTGCTGGCCCTGACTCTCGTCCTGATCGTCTCGACCGTGACAGGGCAGAAAACGATCGTTCTCCGCCTTGCGGAAACCCACCCCGCGGACTACCCCACCACCCTGGGGGACCAGCGCTTCGCGGACTTGGTCAAGGAACGGTCCAAGGGCCGGATCGTGATCGAAGTATACCCGGGGTCCCAGCTGGGCCAGGAAAAGGCCGTGATCGAGCAGGTGCAGTTCGGCGCCATCGACTTCACCCGGGTCTCCATCTCCCCCCTGGCATCCTTCGTGCCGGTCTTCAACGCCCTCCAGCTTCCCTACCTGTACCGGAATGAAGACCACATGTGGAAGGTCCTCCTCGGGCCCATCGGCAAGGAGCTCTTCGCCTCCCTGGAACCCTCGGGCTTCATCGGCATCGGCTGGTTCGAACCCGGAGCCCGCAACTTCTACAACTCCAAGCGCCCCGTCTCCAAGCCCGAGGACCTCAAGGGCCTCAAGATCCGTGTCCAGGAGAGCGAGCTGATGGTCGGCATGGTCCAGGGCCTCGGCGCCGTCGCCACCCCCATGCCCTACGGCGAAGTGTATTCCGCCCTCCAGACCGGCGTCATCGACGGAGCCGAGAACAACTGGCCCTCCTACGAGTCCACCAGCCACTACGAGGTGGCCAAGTTCTACACCCTGGACGAGCACACCCGGGTTCCGGAGATCATCATCGGGTCCAAGATCTCCCTGTCCAAGCTCTCCGCGAAGGATCTGGAGCTGATCAAGCAGGCCGCCCTGGACGCCATCCCCTACCAGCGCAAGCTCTGGGCGGAGCGCGAAAAGGCCTCGGAGGCCAAGGTGCGGGCCGCCGGGAACACCATCACCGTGATCACCGACAAGGGGCCCTGGCAGGCGGCCATGAAAGCCCTCTACGACAAACAGCCCGCCGCGGTCCGCTACCTGGTCCAGCGCATCAGCGAAGTGAAGTAGACAAGGCATCCATGAACGGGAAACGGGCGGACGGCCTTCCGGGCCCCCGCCCGTTTCCATGCCCGGAGGGAGGCGGACCCATGGGACGGAATATCATCGCGGTTTTCAATCTTCTCCACATCGCCCTGGTCTATCTCGCCAAGGCCATGATGGTGGCCATGGTCCTGATCATCTTTCTGAACGTGGTCCTGCGGTACGGGTTCAACAGCGGACTCATGTGGTCCGAGGAGGTGGCCCTGCTCCTGGCGGTGTGGTTCATATTCATAGCCATGGCCTTGGGAGTGAAGGAAAACCTCCATATCAACATAACCCTGATCCCCGCGGCCCGACTCTCCAAGGCGGCCTCCCGAGCGCTGGAAATCCTCAAGAGCCTGGTGATCCTGGTCCTGGCCGTGGTCATGCTGATCTACGGATGGAGACTGGTCGGCTTCACCATGCGGTCCATCATGCCCGCCACCCAATGGCCCGCGTGGCTTCTGTACGCCATCCTGCCGGTCAGCGCGGTCGTCATGATCTACGAATCCTGCACCGACATCCTGGGGATCGACAAGAGAGACGCGGCCGTGGACCGGTTCCTGTCCGGGCAGGGGTCGATCCGCGACGTCCTGGGGGAACGCCATGGCTGATCAAAGCGCAGCGACCGCCCTGCTCTTGGGCTCCTTCGGGATCCTGCTCCTGCTCCAGGTTCCCATCACCTTCACCCTGGCCATCTCCGCGGTGGTGACCGCGGCCTACCTGGGCCTGCCCCTGATGGTGGTGGTCCAGCAGATGGTCCAGGGAGTCCGTTCTTTCAGCCTCCTGGCCATCCCCTTCTTCATCATCGCCGGGGAGATGATGGGCCAGGGCGGGATTTCCCGCCGGCTCATCCTCTTTTCAAACCTTTTGGTCGGCCGTATCCGGGGAGGCCTGGCCCAGGTGAACTGCCTGGCCAGCATGTTCTTCGGAGGGATTTCCGG
>JAAYUR010000300.1 GCA_012517645.1 Treponema sp. | reverse complement strand
CCGACATCTTGGTCCCGAACCAAGCGCGCTAGCCCCTGCGCTACAGCCCGTAGAAAGAAAAATCCCGCCGCGAGGCGGGATACGGGAGCGACGGGGCTTGAACCCGCGATCTCCGGCTTGACAGGCCGGCGCGATAAACCAGCTTCGCTACGCCCCCAGCGTCATCGCTGACAGGAGGGAACTATAGCGATCGGGGCCGGGGATGTCAAGAGCCGGGGGATGGGGGAGGCTCCGGTCCCGGAACCTCAAGGACCGGCGATCACGGCGCCGGACTTCTCGTCCCGGAGTACCTTGGACGGTCGGTCGAGATCCAGCAGACTCCCGGCCCCTTCCCGGGCCGCTGCGCCGACCACCAGGGTATAGCCCAGGTCCGAGCAGGCGTAGCGGCCGTCCCAGCCTCCGGGGAGGCGGATGGGATCCGAGACGAGGCGGGTACGCAGGGGGCCCTTCTGCCGCTCCGGCGTGGGTTTTTCTGCCTCCCCGGGTTTTCGGAGAGCCATCCAGGAGACGGTGAGCCGCTCCTTGGGGAGCCCCACCTCCTCGGAGAAGCGGGTCAAGGCGGAGGGGGCCGAGTCCAGGGGCACGGGGAAGTGGCACCAGGGCATCTTGGGGCGCCACTTGGGCGAGTGGACGGGGGGCAGAGCCGAGCGGGCCTTGCCGTCCCTTCGATCCCCCAAGCCTCCGAAGGCGCCGGGCATGGGGCAGGCCCGGGCATGGGGGCAGGGGGACTCGACCCGCAGACCCGAGAGGAGGGCCGCCTCCCTGAGCGCCGAGAGCATAGCCCCGGATCGGGGTTCCCCGGGCTCCGCGATGAACAGGAGGCCTCCGGGTTTGCAGGCGGCGGCCAGGTCGGAAAGCAGAACCGCGGCTCGTTCCCCCAAGTTGCTGTCCCGGCGGGCGGATGCGCTCCAGAAGAATTCGGTGAACGCGTTCGCGGAGCACACGACGTCCGCCTTGCCGGGACCGCCGGTGTCCGGGAAGACCGCATGCCGCGGTTCCACCTTCCAGGCTCCGTCCCCCAGGACGGGACCCCCGGTCTTGAGCCGGAGGGCGTCCAGGAGGGCCGCTCCGGATTCCATGGGCTTGCGGACTCGGTCCGTGCATCGGATCCGGAGGCCTCGGTTCCTAAGATCCGGACGGGCGATCCATAGGGCGATGGGCAGGGTCAGGGGACCGGATCCGATGTCCAAAACAGCGGCGCCCTCGGGCAAGTCCAAGGGCAGGCCGGCCAGCACGGGCACCAAGCGGACCACGTTCCAGGCCATGAAGTACCGGACGTAGGCGGCAAGGGCGGAGGGCCTGCCCAGGTAGTCGGCAAAGCGCAGGCTGCGCTCGCTGGTGAGATCCCGCCAAAGCTTGAGCACATCCTCCTTGAGGTACGTTCTTCGCGATTCCTGGACCGGGAAGGTCTCCGCGACCGCGGCCAGGAAGGCCGACAGGTCCTCCGCCGCGTTCTTGGGGCTTCCGAAGGGAGCCACGAAGCGCGTCTTCATGCCGCCGCCGGATCGTATACCCTCCTGTTTCGCGAGGTAGGCGGCGATCGGATCTCCGGCCTCGTGGCCGACGTGCGGATCAGACCCGGAAGCGGATTTCCACGTGTCCGGATTCTTCCGGAACGGAGTCCGTCGGCCGCTCTGTTCCCCCGGGACCGTGCCTTCGGCATTCCGGCGGCCTGAGCCCCCGCGGAAGGGACGGGTTCCGGGAGTGTCGGGGCGCCGGGATAGCCGGTCTTCTTCGGAACGCCGTTCCGACCCGGGGCCGCGGCGCTCGGGCGGACGGCCCCCCTGTATGTCCCGGCGGATTGGGCGTCGATCCTCCGCGCCGCGTCCGGAGTCCGGGCCGCCTCCGGCCGGGGCCGGCCTTCTGTCGTTCCTGCGAGGCCCGGGTGCGGGCCGCTTGTCCTTGGGTTCGCTCACGGGTCGAGTATGCCGGGCCGAGAGGTTCTGTACAAGACCGTCCCGGGTGGTACGAAGCTTGCGGCACGGGAGCAGCGCGGGCCGCTCCCGCGGGATCGGCTAGAACGAGAGGATCACCTTGCCGGACTGGCCGGAGAGCATGTCCGCGAAGCCCTTCTCGAAGTCGTCGAAGGAGTACCGATGGGTGATGACGGGGCTGATGTCCAGGCCGGACAGGACCATGGCCTGCATCTTGTACCAGGTCTCGAACATCTCGCGGCCGTAGATTCCCTTTATAAAGAGGCCCTTGAAGATGACCTTTTCCCAGTCGATCCCCGTGCCGCTGGGAAGAAGTCCAAGCAGGGCGATGCGGCCTCCGTTGTACATGTTGGTCAGCATCTCCTCGAAGGCCGCGGGGGATCCGGACATCTCCAGACCCACGTCGAAGCCGCCTACCATCCCCAACTCTTTCTGGACGTCTGTCAGGCGTTCCTTGGCCACGTTGACGGTCCGGCTGGCTCCGAGCTTCCGGGCCAGGTCCAGGCGGTAGTCGTTGACATCCGTGACCACCACGTTCCGGGCGCCCACATGCCGGGCGATGGCGGCGGCCATGCAGCCGATCGGTCCGGCCCCTGTGATCAGGACGTCCTCCCCGACCATGTCGAAGGACAGGGCCGTGTGGGTGGCGTTCCCGAAGGGGTCGAAGATGGAGGCGATCTCGTCGGGGATGGAGTCGTGGATATGCAGGGCGTTGTAGGAGGGCACGGAAACGTATTCGGCGAAGCAGCCGTCCCGGTTGACTCCGATCCCTCGGGTGTTGGGGCAGAGGTGATGCTTCCCCGCCCTGCAGGCCCGGCAGACGCCGCAGACGATATGGCCCTCCGCGGACACCCGCTCGCCCGTCTTGTACCCTTCCACCGCCCGTCCCATATCCACGATCTCGCCCACGAACTCGTGGCCCACGGTTTGCCCGATGGCGATGGTTTTCTGGGCCCAGGCATCCCACTTCCATATATGCACGTCGGTGCCGCAGATGGCGGTCTTCCTGACCTTGATCAGAAGGTCGTTGTCCCCCACCTTGGGCATGGGGACATCCTCCATCCAAAGGCCGGGCTTGGAGTATTTCTTCACGAGGGCTTTCATGTCGTCTCCTTGGACGTGCCGGGCGGCTTTCCGCGGGGGTCGGGGCGGCCCGGCTCGGGCGTAGGGTAGTATACAATCCTTTCGGGCCGCCGGGAAGCTCCGGGTTGGCGAAGGAACCTTGACGATTCAAGGCGGAACCGGTCATGCTTGTGTCGGCGGCGAGAGGCCCGCGGCACAGGCGGACCTCAAGGGGGGGGCATGCCCGATCGGCTCAAGAATTTCAATTCCGGAAGGTCGAACTTCTATTTGCTGGGCTTCATTGCCCTGATCCTCGCGGGGGCGGTTCTCAAGATCACGGCTCCGGTCCTTCTTCCCTTCACCATCGCCGTGCTTCTATCCTTCGTCCTGGAGCCCCTCGTCTCGGGCCTGGAAAGGATCCGGATTCCCCGGCTGATCGGGATTCTCCTGTCGATATTCTTCATCGGCGCGGGGCTGTACCTCATCGGCGTCATCCTATTCTCCTCGGGCCGGACCATCCTGACTTTGTACCCCAAGTACGAGCGAAGGTTCTCGGAGATCTATTCCCGGGTCGCCCAGGTCTTCAGCCTGCCCTATGACGAGCATCTGTCCTTTTTCCAGAACCTCTGGGGCCAAATGGGCCTCCGGGTGAGGGTCCAGAGCCTGGCGTTCGACTTGTCCGAATCCTTCCTGAGCTTCCTCAAGGACGCCGTCATGGTTCTGTTGTTCGTGGCGTTCCTGCTTCTGGAGATATCCCACTTCCGGGAGAAGATCGAGCTGGCCTTCGAAGACAAGCTTTCGAGCCGGATCAAGAAGGCCGCCGCGGACGTGGTGAACCAGGTTGCCCGATACCTCACGGTGAAATTCCTCATCTCCCTGACCACGGGAGTCCTGGTTGCCCTGGGTCTCTCTCTTCTCAAGATGGATTTCCCCATCGTATGGGGGGTGATATCCTTTGTCCTAAACTTTATCCCTAACATCGGAAGCGTCGCGGCCGGGGTAGGCGTGGGCGTCTTCGCCCTGGTCCAGTTCTGGCCGGAGCCGGGACCGATCGCCGGGGCCCTGGCGATTATGGTAGGGGTGAACATGGTGTTGGGGAATGTCCTGGAGCCCAAGATCCAGGGGGATAACTTGGGACTCTCCCCGTTCGTAATCCTGGTGTCCATGCTGGCTTGGGGCTGGCTGTGGGGATTCGCGGGTTTGATCCTGGCGGTTCCCATGACGGTGATCGTGAAGATCGTCTGCGAGAACATCCCGGTCCTGGAACCGGTCTCCATCATCCTGGGATCCTTCCGGGCGGCGGTGAAACGAAAAGGCGGGGAACCGGAACCTCCGTCCCCACCCGAAGCGCCCGGGCCTTCACAAGCTTCGTAACACCAAGAAAGGGGAGCGATCATGTCCAAGACCCAGAAAACCCTTCTTCTAGTCCTGATGGCGGCCTCCATGGTGGCCCTGAACGCGGATACCCAGGTCATGGCTCCCATGCTCGTCACCATCGAGGCGGAGTTCGGGGTGGACGACTCCGCCGTGGGCGCCATGATGGCCCTCTTCACGGTGGTGGGCGCCGTGGTCTCCCTGCTCTGGGGCTACTTCGCGGACAAGGCCAGCCGGAAAAAGCTCTTCGTCTTCTCCGTGGCCTTAGGGGAGATACCCTGCGCCCTCACGGCCCTGGCGCCCTCCTGGGAGATCTTCTTCGCCCTGCGGATCCTAACAGGGATCGGGGTGGGTGCCGCCTTCCCCCTGGTCTTCTCCATCCTGGGGGATATCTACGATGAGAATGAACGGCCCATGGCCTCGGCCATCCTGACCACGGCCTTCGGTCTGGGCGCCATCGTCGGGCCGGTCCTGGGAGGCTTCGTAGGCCAGGTCTCGGGCTGGCGCCTTCCCTTCGTCCTGGCCGCGGTCCCGAACGTCCCCCTGCTCCTGGCCTTCTGGTTCCTGGTGCCCGAGCCCCGGGCCGCGGCCAGCGAGGAGGCCACCCGGGAACTCGTGGAGGCGGGCATCCTCTATCCCAAGCACATCCGGGTCAAGGACTACGCCCGTCTAGGGAGGGTTCCCACGAACGTCTACCTTTTCATCCAGGGGATCGCGGGGACCATACCCTGGGGGGCTTTCTTCTTCCTGAACAAGTTCTTGGAGACCGCCAAGGGGTTTTCCATCGGGCAGGCTACGGCGGTCTACATGGTCTTCGGGGCCGGGATGGTCGTCGGGAACCTGGCCGGGGGCAAGCTCGGGGAGCTCGTGTTCCGAAGATCCCCGAAGAACCTTCCTCTCTTCTGCGGGGTCACCACCTTCCTGGGGTGCTTCGGCACCCTCGCGGTGGTCACCCTGAAAGGCTCTATACCCCTTCTCTCCGCCGCGGGCTTCCTGGCGGCTTTTTTCGCGGCCATGACGGGCCCCAACATGCGGACCATGCTTCTGGATGTGAATCCCCCCGAGGACCGGGGTCCCATCTTCTCGATCTTCAACCTGACGGACTCGCTGGGAACGGGGCTGGGTCGCTGGGTGGCGGGGATGCTCTCCGTTGCGGTGGGACTTTCGGGCGCCCTGGCGATCAGCGCCTCCTTCTGGGTGATCTGCGGAGTCGTGCTGGTCCTGGCGGCGCGGATCTTCCCCGGCGATATCTCCGTCCTAAAGGAGCGCATGGCCCAGGCCGCCCGGGAGATGCGAGCGGCCCGATGAGTCCCTCTCTCGTCGGCGTCCTTGTCTGCCTGGCGTTTTCCGCCGTCTTCTCCGCCTCGGAGACCGCCTTCACATCCCTCTCGATCTTCCAGATCCAGGATCTCCGCAAGCGGTACCGCCAGGGGCGGATCGTGGAGAAACTAGCCCGGGAGCCCGAGGTCTTCCTTTCCACGATCCTGATCGGGAACAATGTGGTCAACATACTGGCCTCGGTGCTGGCCACGGAGTATGCCCTGGCGCGCTGGGGAGACCTCGCCCTGGGTGCCGTCACGGGGATCCTGACCCTGACGGTCCTGGTCTTCGGGGAGGTCACCCCCAAGCGCCTGGCCATCTCCCATAACGAGTTCATAGCCCTCCATACGTCCCGGTTCATCCTGGTCCTGTCCTTCCTCCTACGGCCCGCGGTGGCGGTCATCAACTTCCTCAGCTCCCTTGTAACCCGGTTGTTCGGCAAGACCACCAAGGTCGAGCTGTCCCTGGAAACCGTGACCCAGATGCTGGCCGTGGCGGAGAGCGCGGGGGTCATCGACTTCGCGAAGAGCTCCATGGTCAAGAACATCTTTCGCCTGGGCGCCATGACCGTCCAGGCGGTGATGACCCACCGGATCGACGTCTTCAGCCTGGATTGCCGCACCACGGCCCGGGAAGCCGCCGCCGCCGCGGTGGACGAGCTCCACTCCCGGTTCCCGGTGTACGACGAGGATCCCGAAAAGATCGTGGGCGTGGTTGCCCTCAAGCGGGTGTTGGAGGAGGTGGTCCATGGCCGCCGGGACCGGCCCATCCGCGAGATCATGTCCGAACCGCTCCTGGTCATGTCCACGAAGCCCCTGGGCGAGCTGTTCGAGCTCATGAAGCGCCGGAAGGAATCCTTCGCGGTGGTCCTGGACGAGTACGGGGGCCTGGCGGGGGTCGTGACCATGCGGGACGTGATCGAGGAGATCGTCGGGGAGATCTACGAGGACGGGGACGAGGAACCGCGGGAGCGGGTGCGGCGACGGGCGGACGGCTCCTTCACGGTGTTCGGGGACGCTCCCCTGTCCCTGGTCGCGGGTCTGGTCGGCGCGGAGTCCCCCGGCACCGTGGACATCCAGACGGTGGCGGGGTACGTGGCCTGGATCCTGGACCGCATCCCCGTGGAGGGTGATGTGGCCCACACGCCCCTAGGCAGGTTCACGGTCCTAAAGGTCGAGGCGAACCGGGTGGAAGAGGCGGTCTTCCGGCCGGCTCGCCAGGGAGTCTCGGAAACCGAGTGAGGCGGAGGGATACCGCGGGGGCCGTCTGCGAGGTATACGTCGCCGACGGCCTGTGCCGGCGGTGGATTACCCGATGGGCAGGACGGAACCCACGGCCATGGCCAGATAGGCCGCCACGGCCAGCCAGTCCCAGGCCCGGCCCGAGATCCCCGGGGGCAGGATGGCCGGTTCTCCCTTACGGGTCCGATACCTTCGGTAGGCGGGGACGAAGAGCACGGCCACCAGCACGGCGATCGCGCCCCCGGCGGTCCGCATGAACTCCAGAAAGCCTCCGAACCCCGCCAGGGCCAGAACCAGGGTGGGTACGGTGGCCAGGAGCCAGGCGGGAAAGTTCCCAAGCCTCAAGCGCTCCCGGATCATGGAGGACAGGGCGAAGGAGATGGACCAGTAGCTGGTTAGCATGGCCAAGAGCACAAAACCCGTTCCTGCGAGCTCCGCCCAGGGGCCCAGGGCCCGGCCCCACGCCACGGTGGCGATCTTGGTGGGCTCCGGGGAAAGCAGGAGGGACAGGGTCGTCACCAGCAGGATCAGGGCGAAGTTGATCCCCAGGCCCGCGGCAACGGCCCGGGGTATCAGGCCCGGCCGGTCCGAGAGTCCCAGGGCCGCCTGGGGAACCGAGAAGAAGGCGGCGAAGCAGAACATGGACATCCCGTAGAGGGCCAGGAGCTTCGGGGCGTTCGGAGCCGGGAGGGAGGCGGCCCCGACATGGGGGACGCCGCCTTTCGACAGGGCGGCCAGGGACGCGGCCACAAGAACCGCGAACAGTGCGGCCATGGCTCCCACGGCCCATTTTTCCGCCACCCCCAGGACCTTTAGCCCGAAGGCCGCCACCGCGGCCGCGGCGGCGTAGAAGGCGACGCCTCCCCAGGGTTCCGCCAGGCCCAGGGCGGCCAGGATCTCGCTGCCCCCGGATACGTAGGCCGCCAGGTTGGCCACGAAGACGACCCCCATCACGCCGAAGAAAATCCAGGTCAACAGCTTCCCGCCCTTTCCGATGAACAGGTACTCCCCGAAGAGCTCCACGATCTGGCGGCCGCTTCCGTCCCCCGCCGCAAGCTCCGCGATCATGAGGTGCAGGAGGAGGGAGAGGGCGTAGGCGCCCGCCAGAACCAAGGCCGAAGGGCCGACCCCGTTCAGGGACACCAGGTAGGGCAGGGCGAGCATCCCGCCCCCGATCCCGTACCCCGCGATGATGGCCGTGGCCTCTGGAAAGCTCAGGGACCGCGAAGGAGCGCTCATACCTTCCTCCTGGGGGCTGTCAGGGTCCGGATCAGGAATCCGGCCAGGTCTTCGGGGGGAGGATCCAGGGGCCGGCCTCCCCTCCAGGTTCCCAGGGTCCGGATCTTGAAGATCTCCGCCCGGGGCGTCTCGAAGGGGTCCCGGTCCAGGGGAACGAAGTCCGCGTGCTTGCCCGTCTCCAGGGTGCCCCGGTCGTCCTCCTCGAAGGCTCCGTAGGCGCCCGCCGAGGAATAGGCCCTAAGGGCCTCGTACACGGTCAGGGATTCGGAAGCCACCGGGTGTTCCACGGCACCCGCGATCTGCAGGAAAGGGTCGAAGGGCTGGACGGGCGCGTCCGTGGAGAGGGCGGGTACGGCGCCCGCCTGGAGCATGGACTTGAGCGGGGTGAAGCGGGCGAAGGTTTGGTCGTCCAGGGCCTCGGGGTAGGACTTGTGGAACCGGGCGTCGATCCAGGCGAAGCCCGGCTGGACGGGCAGGACCAAGCCCAGGCGTCCCGCCCGTTCCACCTGATCCGGCCGGGGAAATTCGAAGTGGTCGATCCGATGCCGCCGCTCCCGGATCGGGCCGCCGGATTCCCGGAGGAGCCTCTCGTAGGCCGAGAGGATGGACTCGATCCCCCGGGGCCCGATGGCGTGGGCCGAGAGCTGGTACCCCGCTTCGTGGAAGGGCTTGGCCAGGGCGTAGGCCTCTTCAGGGCTGCGGTAGAGCTTGCCCGCGTGATCCCGGTCCCGGTAGGGGCGGTCCAAGGCGGCGCTTCGGGAGGAGATGGACCCGTCCATCTCCCAGTGAAGGCAACCTCCGGCCCGGGGTCGGGCCATGCGGTGGACGTACCGGCCGACCAGCTGGGGACGGGTGTACTGGAGCCAGAGACGCAGCCGGAGAGGGAGGCGGCCGCCGATCTGGGCCAGGATTTCGGTGCCCGGTTCCCGGCGCTCGTTCCCGAAGCCTTCCATGCAGTCCACCGCCGCCAGGCCCGCCCCGGCGGCCTCCCGTACGGTCCGGGAAAGGCCCCGGGCCAGTGCGGAGGGAGAGAGGCCTTTCATGGCGTAGGCCATGACCTTGTCCATGTTGAACTCGTGGGCTTCCCCGGAGAGAACCCCCTCCCGGGCCTGGGATTCCAGGCCCAGGATCCGGAGGGCCGCGGTGGAGTAGGAACTCGAGTGACCGTCGAAGGAGAGGACGATCACGGGCCGCCCCGGGATCCAGGAGTCCAGCTCCGAGGCGCTCGGAAGCCTGCGCTCCGCGAGGACGGCGGGGGCGAGGCCGTAGCCGATGACTGGTCCCCGGGGTCGTTCCCGGGCGGCCTCGGCCAGGAGGTCCCGCACTCCGTCCAGGCAGTCCGGAAGCACCCGGCCGTCCTCCAGGCGGGACAGGGTCTTCACCAGGGAACCCATGGCGGCCTTGGTTAGGAAATGGGCGTGGCTGTCCACGAAGGCGGGAACGCAGGCGGCCGTGCCGGCCGGGAGTTCCCGTCGGGGAAGGTCCGGAGGCAAAGGCGCGCCCTCCGGGTACGTCCCCGCGACGCGTCCGTCCGACCCGACCCTTAGGGCCGCGAACCGCTCGCCCTCCCGGGCCAGGCTGTAGAATCGTCCGACGAGTAGATGCTCCGAGGCGCTCATCGGGCTCGAGTGTGGGGCCGCCGGGCGCGTATGTCAAGCTCGGCTCCCCGAGTGGTACGAAGCTTGTCTCGGGTTCCGGGCGATCGCGCGGCGGTTTCATGCCCGCCCGGCTTTTGGCCTTCACCTTTACGCCTCCCTCGGCGGTCGGTATACTCGATCCTCGGTATGCGCGCCCGGGAAATGGTCGAGCTCAGGATCGAGAAACTCGCGGTCGGGGGGGACGGGCTGGCTTTCCCGGACGGGAAGGCGGTCTTCGTCCCCGGAACCATCCCGGGGGAGCTTGTTCGGGCGTCCCTCTCCGAATCGGTCAAGGCTTCCGGGGATTGGGCATCCGCGGAGGTCCGGGAGCTGCTCCAAGCCTCCCCGGACCGGGTGGATCCGCCCTGTCCTCTCTACGGGACCTGCGGCGGCTGCTCCCTCCAGCACCTTTCCTACGAACGGCAGGTCCGGGAAAAGGCTGCGATCCTGGCGGATTGCCTTTCCCGCATCGGGGGGATCTCCGTCCCGGACATCGGCGTCGTCCCGTCGGTCCCGTATTCCTACAGAAACCGCATGCAGTTCCACCGGTCCCCCGGGGGCGGCATCGGCCTGAAACGAAGGGCCGGAACGGAGGTCGTGGAAACCCCGACCTGCCCGGTGGCGGACCTCCCCATCCGGAGATGGATGGAAGCCCGGGAAGGCCGGGGCCGGGTGCGGGAGGATCTTCGGTCCTACCTGGCGGG
>JAAYUR010000118.1 GCA_012517645.1 Treponema sp. | reverse complement strand
TCTCATCATTCTATTAATTCTTTATCTTGTAAATCTTTCTTAATCCTGTCCATCCTGTCGGAATTATCCGGGAACCCTAATCCCGCGCGCCCTTCGGCAAAACCACCCGGACGTCCCCCTCCCGCTTCACGAGGTCCTCGTCCTCCATGCGGTTGAGGAGAGGCAGTATGTATTTCCGGGAAAGCCCCGTGCGGTCCTTGGCCTGGCCCACGGAAAACCGTTCCCCCGCGGCGCGGCCGGAAAGGACGGCCTCCGAGAGGCGTTCGTAAACCGAGAGGTGCCAGAAGACCCCGGTATCCAAGGACACCGCCCGGCCCAGGGCGCAGAGGGTTTTGAGGGTCCGACCGTCCTGCCCGGGGACGTTCCGGCCCGGCTCCACGCCCTCGGCGTCGGCCCGGATCAGGAGGGCCTCCAGGCGGGCTTCCTCCTTGCCGAGCTTTGGTCCGGGCCCCGGGCGAATCCACCTGGGCCCTGCGCGATCCAGGGTCTTTTCGGTCTCCAGGTCCGCCAGCAAGGCCGAACAGGCGTCGGAACCCAGACCCGAGGCGCTTTCCAGCTCCGCCTTGACCGCGCCGCCGGGCTTGCCCGCGGTCTCCACGAGCCGGGAACGGAATCGGGAATAGGACTCTTCCGAAAACACGAACATCCCCGAAGCTCCCTTCACGGCGCGGATGCCCCGCAGCCCGGAAAGGCCTTCCGACTGCACCTCCTCGGCCTCGAAACCGGTCCAGCCCCGGGACAGGATCTCCAGGGCCCGGCGGACCGGGAGGGCCGCCGCGTTCTCCCCGGCGTAGCCTTGACGGGCGGGACCGGCAGCCGCCGGGCCGGCCCGGTTCCCCTCCAAAGCCTCCGGAGTCCCCGTCCGGCCCGGCCCCAGAGCGGTCTGAAGGGCGGAAGCCAGGGCCGGGACTTCGGGCAGGACCGCGTCCAGGGCTCGCCGGGTCCGGATGTCCGTGGTTCCCTCGGATATCACACGGCCCCGGGCAAGAAGCTCCGTCCCCCCCCCGGCGGAGGAGGGCGAAGGGTTGTCCCGGGGGGCAGGCCAGGGGCTCCGCGCAGACCACCCGGAGCCAGCCCGGGGTCCGGTACGGGGACACGGTCGCGTCCCGGTGGGCGCTGCCCAGGACCAGCTCCGCCTCAAGGCCGGGGCGAAGGAGGGGCCGGCCCTTCTCGTCCCGGGGACAGAGCTCGGCTTCCCCGGGCAGAGGGGCGAGCAGGCAGAGGAACTCCCGGCCCGAAAGTACCTCCATCCCCGCCGCAGCCAGGAGGTCCCCCCGGCGGAGCTCGCTCCGAGGCTTGGGCAGGGCCAAGGCCGTCCGGGACACGGGGAGGGCGAGCTCCGTGCCGGCCTTGTAGGTCTGGAGGGAACGCACGCGGACCTTCTCGCCCGCGGGCCAGAGGACAAGCTCGTCCTTGACCGAGAGGGGGCCGCCCCGCAGGGTGCCCGTCGCAACCGTGCCCGCCCCGGTCAGGGAAAACACCCGGTCCACGTAGAGGTAGGGCGTTCCGGCAAAGACGCGGCGGTCCGGGAAGAGACGGGCTAGGATGGCGGCTTTGAGCTCCGGGACGCCCTCCCCCGTCCGGGCGGAGACGAAACGGGCCTCGGGGCGGAAGCCGAACAAGGCCTCGGCCTTGATCGCCGCGTACCGGGCGACCTCCTCGGCCCTCCCGGGGCCGACGGCGTCGATCTTGGTCACCACGAGCAGGACATCCGGCGCGGAAAGGCTGGCCAGGATGCGGGCGTGGGTCCTGCTCTGGGCCATCCACCCGTCGTCCGCGGCCACCACCAGGAGGGCCAGGTCGAGGCCCCAGGCTCCGGCGGCCATGTTCCGGAGAAACCGCTCGTGGCCGGGCACGTCCACCACCCCCACGCACTCGCCCCCGGGGCCTTCAAAATAGGCGAAGCCCAGATCCGTGGTCATCCCCCGGGCCTTTTCCTCGGGGAGGCGGTCCGGGTCGATGCCCGTCAGGGCCCGGATCAGGGCGGTCTTGCCGTGGTCGACGTGCCCGGCGGTGCCGACGACGAACACCTAGCGGATCCGCCCGGTTTCCTGGGATGCCAGCTCGTCCCGAGCCAGGGCGTCCGCCACCGAGGCGGCCACCACCGCGGGGTCCGACCCCAAGAGAGTCGAGAGATCGAGGAGCACGAAGCCGTCCCGGATCATGCCTATGACCGGAACGGGCGCCCGCCGAAGGGCGGACAGGAGGCTTTCCGGGGTGCCCGAAGGGCTCAGTGAGAGGGCCCGGGACGGGAAGGTCTCGTCGGGGGTGGACCCGCCGCCCCAGGCGGCCCGGGACGGGACGATCCGGGCTCGACCCGGGGGAAGCCGGGAAAGGATCCGGCGACCGAAGCGCATCAGTTCCGCGGGATTCCGGTCCCGGGCCTCCTCGGCCCGGGAGGGCTCTTCGTTGAGCCGGGCGGCCAGGCGCCGCTCCAGGAGCGAGAGTATGGTCTTTCCGGGCCGGAAGGCCCGGTACAGGGGATGCCTGCCGAGAAGATCGATCAACTCCCGGTCCCCGGCCACGATGCCGGCCTGTGGTCCCCCCAGGAGCTTGTCCGCGGAAAAGGCGACCAGGCGGCAGCCCCGGTCCAGGTACTTCCGGGCTGGAAGCTCCCCGGCCAGGGATTCCCCGGAGCAGCCGGAGCCCTGGTCCGCGGCCAGGATCACCTCCGGGGGCAGGGCATCCGCGAGCTCCCGGATCCCGGGGCTGGAGGCGAAGCCCCGAAGAGCGAAGTTCGAGGCGTGAACTAAAAGGACCAGGGCCGTGTCGGGTCCGACGGCCCGAAGATAATCCTCCCGGGTGGTGACGTTCGTCGTGCCCACCTCGACCAGTCGGGCCCCCGAAAGGGCCAGGATCTCGGGTACCCGGAAGCCCCCGCCGATCTGGACCTGCTCCCCCCGGGATACGATCACCTCCCGGCCCTTGGCCAGGGCGCTCAGAGTCAGGAGCACCCCGGCGGCGTTGTTGTTCACCGCCAGGGCGGCCTGGGCGCCGCAGAGCTCCGCGGCCAAATCAGGAACCAAGCCTCCCCGGCGGCCCCGGCGGCCCTCGGCCAGGTCGTACTCCAGGTTGGAATATCCCGTATTGGCTTCCCGGACCGCGTCCCAGTCCGCGCGGGGCAGGGGGCTCCGGCCCAGGTTGGTGTTGAGCAGGATCCCCGTCCCGTTCAGGACGGGACGGATCCGGCGGCGGTCCAGGGTGTCAAGCTCGGCCAGGAGGAGCTCCAGGGCGCCGTCCAGAAGGGTGGCCTCGTCGGAGGGGTAGGAGGGATCCGAAGCCAGGCGCTCCCGGAGGGCGGCAACCGCCCTGGAGGCGGCCCGGGAGCACAGGGGTCGGGAGACCCGCCCGAAGTAGGCCGCCACCTCGGGCCGGGCCAGGAGCCGCTCAACCTGGGGAAGCCGGGAATACCGCTCGTTGGTTTTCATGTACGGAAGAGGCAGGAATCGAACCTGCCGCCGCGCGGAAACGCGGCCGACGGTTTTGAAGACCGCGGGAGCCGCCAGACCCCATCAGCTTCCCCGGCGCCCGGCGCCGTCCATCTAATACTAG
>JAAYUR010000134.1 GCA_012517645.1 Treponema sp. | reverse complement strand
ACAGCCCAGGACGATCCCCCGGGCCCCCCGGTCAACCAGGCGGTCGATGACCGCGGAGTACCGGGCACGGGACTACTCCCGGATCTCACCCCGGACGAGCTCCCCGTAGATGACGTCGTTCACCGCAGCCCGGTCCTCCGCCTCCGGCACCAGGACTTCGAGGCCGAACCGTTCCCGCAGGCGGTCCGCGTAGAAGCCTCCCTCCATGGTGAACTTCGTGCCCAAAAGGCCGACCCGCTTTAGGCCGTCCGCCCGGAGGGCTTCCCCGGCGGCGTCCACGATGTGGAGGAAGGGAAGGCCCGTCTCGGCATCGAACCCTTCCATGACCTTGTGCATCGTGTTCGTGCACAGGACTGCGAAGTCCGCGCCCGCGGCCGCGAGACGGCGGCCGGCCTCGACCATGCGCTCCCGCAGGGCTTCCCAGTCCCCGGCGTACTGGAGGTCCTCGATCTCCTGGAAGTCGAAGGACACCATCACGCAGGACGCGGAATGGCTGCCCCCCAGCCGCTCCCGCACCTCACGGTTGACCAGGGTGTAGTAGACCCCCGAGGATTCCCAGCTCATGCCGCCGATCAGCCCGATGGTCTTCATATCGTCCTCCGTCGGAACCGTTTCCCGATATAATGGCCCGGCGGCACCCGTCCTTCAAGGGCGCTTCCGCGCCGGACCGGTTCCGTGCATACTGGGGCGCACGCCGCGGGCTTCGTACCATTTGATCGGACGCGCGGAGAGACCGCGCTCTACGCCGGAGGTCGATATGAACGCGAACCGGGCCAGGTCCGCGCTGGATCTCACGGGCAAGCTCATCGAACGCTTCGGTCCGAGGCTCGCGGGGAGCGAGGCATCCTTGGGCTGCGCCGACGCCCTCCTGGCGAAGGCGCGAGGCTCGGCCGACAGGGCGAATGCCGAGGACTTCCGGGTTCACCCCGGGGCCTTCCTGGGCTTCATCCGGGTCCTGGTGGTCCTGTACCTCGTCGCGGCCCCGGCCCTCTACTTCGCACCGGTCCTTTCGGCGGTCCTGGCGACCGCGGGGATCGGCATCCTGGTCTTCGGGTTCTTCCTGTACCGGGAGGTGCTGGACCCCTTTTTCCCGGGCCGCACGGGACGGAACGTCACCGCGGTCCTGGAGTCCGCCGCGGTGGAGCTGGCCCTGGCCGTGGGCGTCCGCCTCGCGGAGCTCCTGGACGCGGGGGACCTGGACTAGGGTTTGAACAACTCCTTGAGGGCGTCCCCCAGGTTGCCCGCCGCCTTCTCGATCCCCTTGCCCACGTTGGACGCCAAACGGGCCAGGGGATCCTCGGATTCCTCCATGTCCCGCTTGTAGAACTCGTATCCCGCCTTGATGTCCTCCTCGGGGGTCTCGGCGGAGTATCCCCGCTTCAGGTAGTTGCCGTCCAGGATGGCCTTGAAGGCTCCGGAAGCGGACCAGGTCCGAAGTTCCTGGATCCGCTCCACCGGGTAGGGGTGGGTCATCCACAGCTGGTTGAGGAGCTTGTGGATGGAATCCAGGAGGGTTTTCTGCTCGTCGTATTCCCGGGCCTGCAGGAAGAACTCGTTCAGGTCCACCTGGGTCAGGTCCTCCCCCCCGGCCATCCGCATGAGGGCGTTCAGGGAGGGCCTGTCGTCCTGGAGAGCCAGGACCTCCGCCCGGTCCGCGGTCAGCTCGCTCTTGCGGTTCCATTCGGAGAGGGCCGCCACCAGGGACCAAACGAGGAGTTCCCCCATCGGTATCACGGCCATGGAGATGTTGGCCAGGAGCCAGACCAGGGTCTTGTACAGGGAATGGCCGCTCATGATGTGGCCCAGCTCGTGGGCCAGGACGGCCTTCACCTCGGTCTCGTCGAAATTCTTGAGGAGCGAGGAGTTCACCACAATGAAGGGTTCCTTCACCCCCAGGACCATGGCGTTGAAGAAGGGGCTCTGGGAAACGAAGACCGGCGGATTGTAGGGCCAGTCGAAGGTGTCCACCACCTCGTCCATGAGCCGGCGGATCCGGGGAAACTGCCGATCCGTCACCTTGACCGAGGAGGCCAGCTGCATGAGCTTGAGGGACCGCTCGAGGGTGACCGAGACCAGGGCGGAGACCAGCTCGTCGAGGCCCTTTAGCTGGCGCAGGGCAGAAAGGGCCGCCCGGTCCGCGGGGTGTTCCCAGGACCGGGGATCGATGTCGTACAGTT
>JAAYUR010000400.1 GCA_012517645.1 Treponema sp. | reverse complement strand
GTACCGGATGTCAGTGGAAACGAGCCCCCACGATGTCTCTCGTTCCGTTCGCGAATTCTCGGAACGGCAAGGGTTTCTTCGTCTGGAGCTGGAGGCGCCGCAGGGCTAGAAGGCCGTTCCCAGTTTGTACCATTATTCCCCGAGACTTGTCTAGGGCGACCACGGTTCCGGGCTCCGGCCGGACGGGGGGAGGGGCTTCCAGGACGCCTTCCGGATAGGGCTCCGATTCGAGGAGGTTAACCCTCCGGCCCCGGAGTTCCGCGTAGGCTCCCGGCCAGGGGTGGAAGGCTCGTATCCGGGCGTCGATGTCCGGGGCCGGCATAGTCCAGTCCACGCGGCCGTCCTCCTTCCGCAGGAGGGAACAGTAGGTAGCCCGGGACTCGTCCTGTTCGGTCTCCTCGGCCTCTCCCCGTTCCAGCCTCTGGAGGACCGAGGCCAAAAGGTCGGCCCCCCGCTCCGCCATGAGCTCGGAGAGGGTTTCCGTGGTCTCCCGGCCCGATAGAGGAACGACTTCCTGGGCAAGGATAGCCCCGCAGTCCATCCTGAGGGCAAGGCGCTGGACGGTGATCCCTGTTTCGCTGTCACGGTTCAGGATGGCCCAGGGGATGGGAGCGCTGCCCCGGTACTTGGGCAGAAGGGAGGGGTGGACGTTCACGCCCCCCCGGGGAAAGAGGGCCAGGAACTTGGGTCCGAAAATCCGTCCGTAGGCGAAGCTAACCAGGATCTCGGGGTGCAGGGCCGCGACGGCTTCCCGGGCTTCCGGGCCCAGGCGGTCAAAGGCCAGGATGGGCGTTTCCGGGATCAGATCCGCCGCAGCCTCCTCAACGGGAGTCCGGACCTCCCGGAGACCCCGGCCCTTCGGGGCGGCCGGGTTCGTGAGCACCCCGACGACGTCGTGGTCCCGGACCACCGCGGCCAAGGAGGGCACGGCGATCTCGGGGCTTCCGGCGAACAGTACCCTCACGGGAAGCTCACATCCGGATCCGGCGCTCGTACTGTGCCAGTACTCGTTTGCGCACCGGTTCCGAGAGGCGGTCCACGAAGAGAACCCCGTTCAGGTGATCCAGCTCGTGCAGGATGACCCGAGCCTCCAAGCCCTCCGCGTCGAGGTTGAAGGGCCGGCCGCGCTCGTTCCATGCCTGGATTCGCACCGCCGCCGGGCGCTTGAGCTTGGCGTAGATCCCCGGTATGGACAGGCAGCCTTCCTCCAGATCCGCCAGCTCCTGGGAGGTCAGGACGATCTCCGGGTTGATGAAGACCCGGGGCCGCTCGTCCACCTCGGTGACGAACAGGCGAATCCCCAGGTTCACCTGCGGGGCCGCCAGGCCTATCCCCTTGCCGACCCGCATGGTTTCCAGCATTTCTTGGGCAAGGGACCGGATCTTGTCGTCGATATCCTTCACCGGCTCGGCGGTCCGGGTCAGGACCTCCGTTCCCAGGGTTACGATTTCCAGCATCCTCTTCCTCCGGGCGGATCCCTCGCCGGCACAGGGTTCGTAACACTATGGAGGCGAAGGCCCACTTAGATAGTACGTACGCCGGGCCCTTCGGGTCAAACCGTCCGCCCCGGCCTCGCGCGGCCATTACCGGGGGCGAACCGAATCCGGCAGGGTCACCCTATCCCCGACCCGCACCCCGGCCCGGGAAAACCAGCCCTGGGGAACCTCCAGGGCGTACCGCACCGAGTACTGGGAGGGCACGGGGGCCAGGGATTGAGGTTCCATGTCCAGGATCTCCCGGATGGTTCCATCCGAGGAGATGTAGGCTATGGACAGGGGCACCAGGGTGTTCTTCATCCAAAAGCTGAGCCGCTCGTCCGAATCGAAGACGAAGAGCATGCCCGAACCGTCCGGAAGGTTCTTCCGAAACATGAGGCCCAGCT
>JAAYUR010000162.1 GCA_012517645.1 Treponema sp. | reverse complement strand
GGTCCGCACCCCCGCCAGGCGCAGGTGGACCTGACGGTAGGACTTCTCCCGGAGCTGGGAGGGATCCAGGACCTCGTCGACCTTGAAGCCCGGCTCCGGACGGCTGAAGTCCACCTCGCCCTTGAGGCAGAGGACCGCGTCCGGCACGAACCGATCCCGGTACTGTTCCAGGGCGTTGGCGAAGACGACGATCGGGAGCGTGCCCCGGAAATCGCTTACCGCCCCGAAGGCCATGCGCCGGCCCGCCTTGGTGAGGGTCTCCCGCCACTCCGTCAGCTGGGCCACCAAGGTATATTTCCGCTTGGGCGTCGCCCGGTCCGGACGGGATAGGTCGAGGTCCGCGCAGCGCTCCCAGAGCTTTCGGTACTCGTCCATGGGATGGCCGGAAAAGTAGAAGCCTAGCAGCTCCTTTTCCCGCTGGAGGATCTCCTTTCGGGGGTATTCCTCGGAGGACTCGTAGGCGAAGGGGGGAAGATCCGTTTCCCCGGAGCCCTCGAAGAGGCTGGCCTGGCCGAAGGCCCGGGCCTCCTCCTTGCGCTGGACGTAGTCCACCGCCCGGTCGATGGAGCGGACCAGCTCCTGCCGGGAATGTCCCAGGGTGTCGAAGCACCCGGCCAGGATCAGGGCTTCCAGGGACTTCTTGTTCATCTGCCCCATGCCGACCCGCTCCAGGAACTCCACGAAGTCCTTGTAGGGTCCGCCCCGATCCCTCTCCTCCAGGATGGAGCGGACCAGGCCCTCCCCCACCCCCTTGATGCCCAGAAGGCCGTAGACGATCCGGCCCTCGGAAACCGTGAACTTCGTGTCCGAGCGGTTCACGTCCGGCGGCAGGATCTCGATTCCCATGGACCGGGCTTCCCCGATGTACTCGGTCATCTTGTCGGGGTTGGAGATCTCGTTGGTCAGGTTGGCGGCCATGAACTCCGCGGGGAAGTTCGCCTTGAGGTAGGCCGTGCGGTAGGCCACCACGGCGTAGGCCGCTGCGTGGCTCTTGTTGAAGCCGTACCCCGCGAACTTGTCCAAAAGGTCGAAGATCTCGTTCGCCCGGGCTTCGGGGATGCCGTTGCGCTCGGCGCAGCCCCGCACGAAGAGGGCCCGCTGCTTGGCCATCTCCTCGACCTTCTTCTTCCCCATCGCGCGCCGGAGGAGGTCCGCGCCCCCCAGGGAAAAGCCCGCCAATAGCTGGGCGGCCTGCATGACCTGCTCCTGGTATACGATGACCCCGTAGGTCTCCTTAAGGATGGGCTCCAGGACGGGGTGGGGGTATTGTATGGGCTCCCGGCCGAACTTGCAGTCCACGAACTGGGGGATGTTGTCCATGGGGCCCGGCCGGTACAGGGCGTTCAGGGCGATCAGGTCCTCGATCCGGTCGGGCTTGGCCTGCTTTAGAACCCCCTGCATGCCCGAGCTCTCGAACTGGAAGATCGAGGTGCTCCTGCCCTCCCCCAGAAGCCGGAAAGTGGCCTCGTCGTCCTCGGGGATGGATTCCTCGGTCAGCTCGATCCCCCGCTTGGCCACCAGGGCCAGGGTGTTCTGGATCAGGGTCAGGGTCTTGAGGCCCAGGAAGTCCATCTTCACCAGTCCGCAGGCTTCCAGCTGGTCCATGGTGAACTGGGTGGCCAGGGCGCCCGTCTT
>JAAYUR010000091.1 GCA_012517645.1 Treponema sp. | reverse complement strand
GCCGGCGTCTACGGCGGCCCGGCCGAACTCCCGCTGGGCCGGGCCGGGGAAGCGATCGTGCTCCTGACCCCAGTGCACGGACACGACCACGTAGTCCGGCCTGTACTGCCGTCGCAGAGCGGCTATATCCGACGCGAGGAGATCCCGGTCCGCCAACGCGACACCCGGGCGGGATGGCGTCGCGGAGACCACGCTCCACGATGCCTCCGCTCGGGCCAGGAAGGCGACCCGGGCTCCCCGGACATCCATAATCACGGGGGCCCGGGCGGATTCCTCGTCGATCCCCGCGCCCGCCCGGGCGATTCCCAGGAGGTCCAGGTACTCCAGGGTTTCCCGGATCGCCTCGGGGCCGTAGTCTCCTATGTGGTTGTTGGCCAGGGAGACCACGTCGAAGCCCGCCCAGGCCAGGCCGAAAAGGGCTCCCGGGGGTGCGCGAAAGGTGACCTCCGCGGGCTTGCCCGGGTAGGGGGAGCCCAGGAAAGAAGCGGGATTCTCCAGGTTGCAGAAGGCCAGGTCCGCGGAGGACACGAGGTCCCGCACATGCCGGAAGGGCCACCGGTAGCCGTTCCGGACGATGATGTCCGCGACGGTCCGGGACAATAGAACGTCCCCGCAGGCGAGCAGGGTAACCGGCCCCGGAAGCCGCGCCCCCTCCAGGGACAGAGGAGCGGCGGGCGCCTCCTCCGGGGCGGAGGTCTCGGGAAATCCGGCGCCGGGGAACCGGGGCTGGCAGGCTGCCAGGAGAAGGGTCGGAACAAGGCCCGCGAGGAAGGCCGGTGCGACAGCGGCCCGTCCCGCCCGGGCAAAGGCTCGGATCGCGGGAAAAAGTCGCGGCAACCTCGACGAAGCCCGCAGGGCTTCGTTGCCGTGAGTCGCGGAGCGACTCACGCGCCGGCCTCGTGGAGGACCCGGGCTATGGGGATGCGCCGGCCCATGCCGAAGGCCCGGGGAGAGACCTTGAGGACCGGGGCGGCCTGGCGCCGCTTGTATTCCGCCCGGCCGACCATTTCCAGGACCCGCCGCACCAGGGCGGGGTCATGGCCTAGGTCCACGATTTCAGGACCCGAGAGGTTCCGGACGATGTAGAGCTCCAGGATGGCGTCCAGGACCTCGTAGGGAGGAAGGGAGTCCTGGTCCGTCTGGTCGGGGCGAAGCTCCGCGCTGGGGGGCTTGGACAGGGTGGCTTCGGGTATCGGCGGGATGCGGCCTTCCGCCTTCCGGCGGGCGTTCAGGGCACGGGACAAGGCGTAAACCTCGGTCTTTAATAGGTCGCCGATGGGCGCCAGGGCGCCGCACATGTCCCCGTACAGGGTGCAGTAGCCGCAGGCCAGCTCGCTCTTGTTGCCCGTGGTTAACAGAAGGGATCCGAACTTGTTGGACCAGGTCATCAAGAGGGCGCCCCGGATACGGGCCTGGAGGTTTTCCTCCGCCAGGCCGAAGGGCAGACCCCGGAAGTGGGGCTCGAAGAGGTCCAGGTAGGCGGAGAAGGGACCCTCGATGGGAAGGACCTCCATCCGAGCCCCCAGGGCCTCCGCCAGGTACCGGGAATCGGAGATGGAACCCTCCGAGGAGAACCGGGAGGGCATGCCCAACAGGGTCAGGTTCTCCGCGCCGATCGCCTGGGCGGCCAGGGCCGCGACCAGGGCGGAGTCGATGCCTCCGGAGATCCCCACCAGGGCCGTGCGGAAGCCGCACTTCCGCATGTAGCCCCGGATGCCGGAGACCAGGGCCCGCTCGGTCTCGTCCCAGCGGTCCGCGGGTGTCCGGGACTCGGCGCCGACGGACCGGGTATCCACGAAGGCGAGACCCTCCTCCCAGCCCGCCTGGAGGATGAGGCCTCCCCGGCCGTCCAGGGCGAAGGATCGGCCGTCGAAGACCAGGGAATCCGTGGCTCCGACCAGGTTGCAGTAGAGAACCGGGGCGGAAGCCTCCCTCGCCAGGTTGGAGGCCAGGCGGAGGCGGGTCTCCTGCTTGCCCGCGTGGAAGGGCGAGGCGGAGGGCACGACGACCAGGTCCGGGCCGAGGTCCAAAAGATCCCGGACGGGATCCACCGGATAGCGGCTGCCGGGCGTCGCGGGCTCCTCCCACCAGATATCCTCGCAGATCGCGAAGCCGATCCGCAGTCCGTCCAGCTCCAGGACCCGGCGCTCCCGGGCGGGCTCGAAGTAGCGAGCCTCGTCGAAGACGTCGTAGGTGGGCAGGAGGGTCTTTTCCTGGGTGAAGATGATGCGGCCGTCCCGGATGACCGCGACCGCGTTGACCAAGGGCTTGCCGGAACCCGAACGGTTTCGGTCCACGTAGCCCACCGCCACGGCCACGGAGCCGGGAAGGTCCTTCTGCAGGGC
The DNA here is from genome assembly GCA_012517645.1 of Treponema sp. GTDB lineage: Bacteria > Spirochaetota > Spirochaetia > Treponematales > UBA12059 > JAAYUR01. The sequence continues at coordinate 5,159 of JAAYUR010000091.1, read as the reverse complement.
CCGGAGAGCCGCCAGGCTGCCCTCCGCGAAGGATTCCTGATCCAGCAGGTCCATGGGAGGGTACCCGCAGAGGGCGGTTTCCGGGAACACGACAAGGGATACCCGGGGTTCCCTGTCCAGGGCTTCCCGGACCAGCCGGGCGATGCGGGCGCGGTTTCCGGAAAAATCTCCGACCACTGCGTCTATCTGTGCCAGGGCGACGATCAAGGAAGCCTCCTCGCCTTGCGGAGCGGCGACGGCCATAGTACACTGGGGCCGTGAAAAAGACAACGCTCGTGGCTCCCTACGACGAGCCCCTGGCCCGGGCCGCGGCCGTGGAAGCCCGCATCCTGGGCCGTTCCGTCGCGGCCTTGAGCCCCGGTTCCGCGGAATCCCGGACAAGCCGGAAGGGTCGCCGGGAGGAAGCCTCGGAGGCGGAACCCTTCGCAGCCGGTCCGGACGCCCCCTCCCCCGAAGAGAGGCCGATACCCTGGAACCCGCCTTCCTTCGTCTCCGCCCGAACCGCCGTCCTGGAGGCGTCGGTCCGCTTCGGGTCCGTGGACGAGGCGGTGCTCGTGGTTTCTCCCGGATCGGCCCCGGAACTGTTCGCCAAGCCTGCCGAGATCGAGCGGGCTCTCCAGGACCGGACGCTGTCCATCGTCTGGCTCGTTCGGGAATTGTTGACCCATTTTGCCGCCCGTCCATCCGCAGCCGGGCCGGGCCGCCTCATCCTGGTCCTGGCGGACCGGGGACAATCCCCCCGGGACCCCATTGCCTCCGCTTCCTTCGGGGCGATCTCCGCCTTCGCCGCGGCCCTCGCCGAATCGGCCGCGGATGCCCCCTATGAAGTATGGGCCGTCCAGGATTCCTGCCCCCAGGACGACCTGACCGCCCAGTATATCCGCCGCATCCTGCAGGCTCCCCCGGAACGCCGGCCCGGACGGGTCCTGCGGTTCACGGGCAAGAGCTCGCTCTTCAACCGGCCTTGATCCAGGAGGGACCATGCCCCGGAGCGCCACCAAGACCTTCGGCATCCTGACCAGCGGCGGGGACTGCCCCGGGCTGAACGCCGCCATCCGGGGGGTGGCCAAGGCCGCCTGCGACGCCTACGGCATGCGGGCCGTCGGGATCTCCAACGGCTACCGGGGACTCATCCTGGGGGACTCCCGGGAGCTGAAATCCGAGGACTTTTCCGGAATCTTGACCCTGGGAGGAACCATCCTGGGTTCGTCCCGGGAAAAACCCTTCAAGGGCCGGGACGACCTGGCGGAGACCGACGCGGACGCGGGGATGTCCGCTCCGGAGCTGATCCGGGAAAACTACAAGAAACTGGGACTGGACGCCCTGGTCGTCCTGGGGGGAAACGGGACCCAGACCACGGCCCACCTCCTCCAGGAATCGGGCCTCAACGTCATAGGACTCCCCAAGACCATCGACAACGACCTGTGGGGCACGGACGTGACCTTCGGCTTCCACTCCGCCGTGGACATAGCCACCGAGGCCATCGACCGCCTGCACTCCACGGCCCTGTCCCACAACCGAATCATGGTCATCGAGCTCATGGGGCACAAGGCCGGCTGGCTGGCCCTCTACGCGGGGATCGCGGGGGGCGGGGACGTGGTCCTCCTGCCGGAGATCCCGTACCGCATCGACTCCATAGCCCGTCACCTGACGAACCGGGCCAAGGAGGGCAAGAGCTTTTCCATCGTCGTGGTGGCCGAAGGGGCCTTGTCCGCCCAGGAAGCCGAGCTCTCCAAAAAAGACCGAAAGAAGGCCCGGGAAAAGATGCCCTACCCGTCCATCGGCTACCGGGTCGCCGCGGAAATACAGGAAGCCGTCGGGATGGAGACCCGGGTGACGGTGTTGGGCTACCTGCAGCGGGGCGGGGTTCCCAGCCCCTACGACCGCCTGCTGGCCACGGCCTTCGGGACCGAGGCCGCGGGGATGCTGGCCCGGGGTGAGTACGGGAAGATGGTCTGCCTCTCCGGGGAGCGCATCGGCGCGGTGCCCCTTTCGGAGGTGGCGGGGAAGATCAAGCCCGTCCCCCGGGACCACAGGCTGATCCGGACCGCCCGGCTGGTGGGAACCTGCATGGGGGACGATTGATGCGCCGGGGATTGCGGGGGCGGGAACCTGCCGCCCCGGACGGGGAGCGGCGGCCGTGCAGGGGCTGACGGACTGGGCCCGGGGGATCATGGACCTGGCGCGAAACACCTACGGGGTGAATCCCGTGGTCTTCCTGGCTATCTTCCTGGGAAGCGGACCCGTGTTCTACTACTCCCTCTTCCGGCTTATTCGGTCCCTGGGCCGCGCGTCCGGGGGCGGAACGGGGCTGTGGAGCTCGGTGTTCCTGGCCGCGACAGCCGCGCCCTACTTGTACGTCCTGGTGTTCGGCAGGAACCTTCCCGCGTGGGTGTACGGGATCCTGATCGCGCTGATCGGCCAGGGGATATGGTCCCTGGTACGAAGATTGTCGAAGAATTCGAAGGGAGCCCCGGATGAGCGCGAAACGCCCTGAGAAGGATCGAGGAACGAGCCCGGACGCCCCGCCCCCGGACAAGCTGATCCCCTTCCTGACCGCCCCTTCCCTGGCCGTCCGCGCCGGACGCGCCGCGGGGGTGGGAGGGCTCTCCTTCCTGGTCGCCTGGTATCTCAGCTATCTCTTCCTTCCCGAGGGATTCCTGAAGCCAGGCCCCGGGGGCGTCGGCTCCGCCGCGGGAGGGGCCCTGGTCGCTGCCGCGATCCTGGCGGGCAATCTGCTCGTGCGGATCAAGGGTCTGCCCGGGGGCTATCTGGCTGCGGCCTGGGGCTTTCTGTACGCGGGAATCCAGGCCGGGACGAATTCCTTCCGGGTTCCCTACTCCGCCCGGATCACTCCGACCTTCCGGGTTTTTTCCCGGGGCATCGTGTACGAGATGGCGGCCTGGGCGATCCTGGCCGCCGCTTCCTGCGGCTGGGCGCTCTTCGAGATGGATCGGCTAGGATCCGGATTCAAACGGGTCGGTTCCCGGGCGAACCGGACGGAACTGGCGGCCGCGGTCCTGGGAATCCTGATCCTGGCCGCGGCCCTGGCCCTGGAAGCGGCGGGCATCCTGCCGTCCTGAGCGGGAGTCGGCCGCCCGATTCTCCCGAGAGCGAGGGCTCCGGCGGCGGCAGCCCTCTATCCCAGCTTCTTTCGGAGCTTGCGGGCTTCCTTTTTCTTTCGGGATGCATCCCCGGAGCCGCCCCGTGCCGGCCGAGGCGAGGCCGCTTCCCGTACCGACGCCCTCTTCCGCCAGGCCAGGAACCCTGTGCCCGCCGCGATCATCAGGAAGCAGAGGATCTGTCCCATGGAAAAGTTCCACAGGGTGGTGAAGGTGTGGATCGGGGCGTTCGGGTCTCCCAGCTTGATGATGTACCCCAGGCCGGAATCGGGTTCCCGAAAGTACTCGATCACGAACCGCACGACCCCGTACCCGATCAGGTAGACCCCCACGGCGAAGCCCTTGTAGGGACGCCGGGGCCGTACGAGGAACCACAGCACCAGCCACAGGACGATCCCTTCGAAGAAGGCCTCGTAGAGCTGGGAAGGATGCCGGGGCAGGTTGATGCGGGCGGAGTCCAGGGCCATTCCCGCCTCCTGCGCGACCCGGCGGACCCATTCCTCGGAGGTGGAGAAGCGCTCCGCGTGGGGAAAGACCATTCCCAGGGGGCTCGTGGTCACCTTGCCCCAGAGTTCCCCGTTGATGAAGTTCCCGAGGCGGCCGAAGGTGTACCCCAGGGGGGCCGAAACCGCGATCCGATCCGCCCATTCCCAGTAGTCCAGGGCCTTCCTCCGAGCGTAGATCACGGTCCCCACGACCACGCCGATGAGGCCTCCGTGGAAGCTCATCCCCTGGAATCCCGCGAAGCGGCCCGCCTCGTCGAAGGGCCAGAAGACCAGCCAGGGCTTGCGCCAATAGAGGCCCGTGGGTTCGTAGAGGAAGGTGCCGAAGAGCCGGGCGCCCAGGATGAGCCCCAGGATGGCGGCCAGGAAGAAGTTGGAGACCTCGTCCTCGGACCAGCCCAGCTTTTCCGTGCGCACCTGGCGCTGGAAGAGGAGGTACGTGATCCCGAAGGCCACGAGGTACATCATCCCGTACCAGCGGAACGGAAGGCCGGGTATGATCTCCGGGGATATCCAGGAGGGATAGAGGGTGTACAGAGGAGTCATGAATACAGTTTACAGTAAACAGTGGACAGTGAACAGTAAACGGTACAGGCTTGAGATGCCGATAGCCATTCACGCCGGTGCGGGAATGGCTTCAGGTTCCTTCAGCCGTCACCGTCCACGGACCACCGTCCACCGTCCACCGTTCACGACAGCCCCGTGATCCTCCCCGTCTCGGGGTCGATGTCCATGCCGATGTAGCCCGGCTTGGACGGCAGGCCCGGCATGGTGTTGATCTCCCCCACCAGGGGGTAGATGAACCCGGCGCCCGCGGAGAGGCGGACGTCGTTGATGGGGAAGACGAACCCCGAGGGTGCTCCCTTGAGCAAGGGATCATGGCTCAGGGAGTACTGGGTCTTGGCCATGCAGACCGGAAGCTTGTCGTAGCCGAGTTTCGTGAAATTCTCCAGAGCCTTTTCCGCCTCGGGATGGAATACTACATGTCCGGCCCCGTAGACTTCGACCGCGATCTTCTCGATCTTTTCCTTCAGGGGCAGGTCGAGGGGATAGAGGGGCTTCACGTCGCTGGGCTTCGCGGAGGCCTTCTCCACAGCCTCCGCAAGGGGGACGGCCCCTTCCCCGCCCTCGGCCCAGTGGAAGGCGGTAACCGCGTCGGAAGCCCCTGCATCCAGGGCCGCCTCCTTGATCAGATCCCACTCGGCCTCGGTGTCCGTGGGGAAGGCGTTGATGGCCACCACCGCGGGAACCCCGAACCTCCGCAGGATGCCCAGGTGGGCCTTCAGGTTGACCAATCCCTTTTTCAGAAGCTCGCGGTTCTCTTCCTTGTACTCCGGCGCCAAGGGCTTTCCCGGGACGACCTTGGGTCCGCCCCCGTGCATCTTGAGGGCCCGGACGGTGGCCACCAGGACGGCGGCATCCGGATAGATCCCGCTGGCCCGGCACTTGATGTCCACGAATTTCTCGAAGCCCATGTCCGCGCCGAAGCCGCTCTCCGTGACCAGGTAGTCCCCGACCTTGACCCCCACCTGGT
>JAAYUR010000325.1 GCA_012517645.1 Treponema sp. | reverse complement strand
CGAGGTAGAAAGCCATCAACTCCAGGGCTTCGGCCTTCAAGGACAGAAGTTCCGCCTTTCCCGCCGAATCTGATCCGCCGGGCCGGCCGGCAAGGGCCTTCGTCAATTCCTCGATGCGGGCGTTCAGGGCCGAGATCCTCTGGTCCGTATCCTGCTCAACCGGAGGGACGGGCATCGTTGTTTCGCCACCGGCGCCCGCCAGCCTGCGCTGGTAGACCGCCAGGGCCTGTTCGTAGGCCTTTTCCCTGCGCTGGAATTCCTCGATCACCCGAAGGGACTCTTCGTGGCTCCACTTAAGGAGGGTCAACAGTTCGTTTTCCCTGTACTTGTACCGGATCAGCGCAAGCTTATATGAGGCGGCTTCAAGCTTGACGCTCTTGGGATACTCGGAAAGAAGGGTCCGGAACAGGGACTCGGATTCGGAAAGCCTGCCCAAGGAGAAGAGGGCGTCCGCGGTCCAGAAAAGGGCCGATGACGCGAAGGAGTGGTCCGGATACTTTTCCAGGAAAGCGGAGAAGAGCTGGATGGATTCCTCGTACTCCCCCGTGGTGTAGGAGATGCGGGCCCTCTGGTACAAGGCATCCGGAACGGAGGCATGACGGGGATACTCCTTCAGGAAGGTGTCCAGGGATTGTCGCGCGTTAGGAGCGTCCCCCAGGGCCATATAGCACAGCCCGGACCAGTATACCGCATCCGGCCGGGAAGCCCTGGCGGTCGGGTCCGCGAGCACCCGGCTGAACAACTCCAAGGCTTCGGAGTATCTCTCCTCCCCGAACAGGCTTATCCCTTGTCCGATTCTTCGGTCCGAATCGGCCTGGGCGCCGAGAGCCCAGGGAATGAGAAAGACCAGTACCAGGGCGGGGAATATTCGGAATCGACGCATCAGGATTCCTCCGATAGGATTATCGGCGTCCCAGGGCCGCCGCTGTAGCCGCCGCGGATGAATGCCCCGGGTCGGATCGCGCCGCCCGGGAATACCTCGAACGGACCGCGTTCACCACGGAACCGGGATCGGGCGCCTCGAAAAAGGCGCTCCCCATCACGAGTATCTCCGCTCCCGCCCGGGCCGCCTCGTCCACCGTGGACTCGTTGATTCCTCCGTCCACGGCCAATCGGAACGAAAATCCCCGGCCTTCCCGGATCTCTCGGAGCCTCGACACCTTGTCGAGGCACTCGGGAATCATTTTTTGGCCGCCGAATCCGGGATTCACGGTCATGATGAGGACGAGGTCCACAAGCGGCAGAAGGGGTTCCAAAGCGGAGACGGGGGTCGACGGAACGATGGAGATTCCCGCGGACGCTCCCCGTTTCTTGATCTCCTCGAGCAGGCGGTGCGCATGTACACAGGCCTCCAGGTGGAAGGTGACCGCATCCGCCCCGGCGTCCAAGAACGAGGGAACCAGGCGTTCGGGCTCCACGGTCATGAGATGGGCGTCCAAGAAGAGCCGGGTCCGTTTGCGGATGTCCGCGACCATTTTCGCCCCGAAGCTCAGGTTCGGGACGAAGCGGCCGTCCATCACGTCAAGGTGCAGCCAGGAAACATCGGCGTTCT
>JAAYUR010000006.1 GCA_012517645.1 Treponema sp. | reverse complement strand
CCCAAGACGATCGCGGACGGCCTGTTGACCAGCCTGGGTAAGCTCACCTTCCCGATTATCCTGGAGACTGTATCCGAGATCGTGACCGTCTCGGAGCAGTCCATCGTGGAGGCGATGCGCCTTCTGTGGGAGCGGTGCAAGCTGGTGGTGGAGCCCTCCGGAGCGGTCCCCCTGGCCGCCCTCCTCGAGGGCAAGGGAGCCCCCGAAGGCTCCACGGTGGCCCTCATCCTCTCGGGCGGAAACGTGGACCTGGACCGCCTGCCCTGGGCGCCGGCCGGGTGAGCCGGACCGACACCGCGACCGAGGCGCTTTCGGGCCCGGACTCGACGACGTATTTCGACCGCCGCGGCATCCGCGAGTCCGGGCGGCCGTCCTTAGGCCGGCACGCGGATGGTGAAATCGACCCTGCCTCCCGACGAATCGAAGCCCAGGGATCCCTCGAATTGGCGCACCAGTTCTCTGACCATCAAAAGCCCGAACCCGCTTCCCGTGCCGGGCTCGAACCCCGTCGGGAGAGGATCCCCGGGATTCGAGACGGAAAGCCGGAGATCCGGTCCGCATCGCTCCAGAGTCACCCTGATTGAGCCGGTTTCTCCCGCGGGGGAATGCTTGTAGGCGTTCGTCACGAGTTCGTTCAGGATCAGTCCTAGGTTGGACGCCCTCTTGGCGTCCCAGGCCAGCTCGGAGATTCCACACTCCATTTCGAGGCGCGGCGCGGCACCCTCGATCGCGGCGGACAGGGGACCGACAATCTCCCGAAGGTATCTCGGAAGATCGACCCGGCCGTCCATCCGCCCCTCGTGCATCAAGCGATACAGGGCGGCCAGGGTGTCCACTCTACCCCCCAAGGTTCCCAGGGCGGACCGCACCGATTCTTCCCGGGTCCGGGACTGCTCGATATGGATCAGGGAGGCGATGGCGGCGAAGGAATTCTTGACTCGGTGCTGGAGTTCCGCGAAGAGGTTGTTTCGTTCCTCCAGGGCCGCCCGGATCGCGGCTTCCGACCGGCGCTGGTTTCGGACGCCGAAGTAGAGTATCACGCCGGCCAGGGAGGCCAGGATCGCCGCGGCGGCCAGAATCGCGTTCATGGACCGGGCTTCCACCAGCTCCCGTGCCCGGGTCTCCACCAGGGCGTTCAGTCGGACCCGGTAGGCGTCCATCTCCGCCTCGGGCACGCTCTTTCCGGTGATGTCGTGGACGATGGATAGAAGGATCCTACGACCATCGGCCGGGGCGACGACGGGGGAGGAATACACCTCCACGGTTCGGATCGATCCGTCCGCGATCCTATGGGGAAACACGAAATAGTTGCGCCTCTGGGCGGCCGCGGCCTGCATCTCCGCCCGGATCTCCTCGGGGGAGAGGACGTTGATCCGGGTGATGCTCATGCCCCGGAGAACCTCCTGGGGATAGCCGTAGAACGCGGAAGCCGTCTTGTTCGCGTCCATGATGATCCCGGTATCCGGGTCGACCAGCATCATGATGGACGTATGGTTGTCGACGTAATCGAAGAGACGGGTCTGGGCCAGGGCGGAAGAGGGGAACAGGATCAGGATCAGCATGGCAAGAAGCCCCGGGGGGATTCCGCCTTCCTTCGGTTTTTCAGGCCGATTCATGGAGACACCCCCGGACGGCGTCCAACAGCTCTTGTTCGTTCCATGGTTTTCGGAATATGGAACGGACCAGGTTCTCTTGTACCAAGGAGGAAAGGACGCTCTCCTCCGCCTGGCCGGTGATCAGGATGCACGGCAGCCCGGGAACGAGCCCCCGCGCCGCTCGGATCAATTCATCCCCCTTGCGCCCCGGCATGAGCCAATCGGTGACCAACAAACGGTATTCCACCTCTTCCCGAGCCGCGCCCTCGAGGAGTCGGAGCGCCTCGTCGGCTCCGTAGGCGGTTTCGATCCGGTACTCGTTGCCGAAGGCCCCTTTCAGAAGAAACTTGAGGGACAGAAGGATGACCGCCTCGTCATCCACGCAGAGGATGGCCCGGCGCATCAGGAGGAACCCTCGGCTAGAAGATCTACCCGGAAAACCGATCCTTCCGGACCGCTCCGGTACCCTATGGTTCCGCCGTGGCCCTGGACTATCTTTCGGGCTATATCGAGCCCCAGGCCCATGCCCGCCCCTCCCCTCTTGGTCGTGAAGAACGGTTCGAAGATGCGATCCCGCACGGCGGGATCGATCCCGGGCCCCGTGTCGGAGACCGCGACCCGGATCCGTCCTCCCTCCGCATATGTCCGGAGCCCCAGGACCCCCCCCTTTTCCATCGCGTCCAGGGCGTTCTTGATCAGGGCGTGCCAGACCATGCTGAGCCGCCTGCGATCCCCTTGGACCCGGGCTTCGGGGTCGTACTGTCGTCGCACCTCCAGTCCTTCCCGTATCCTGCTCCGGAATTGCGTAAGAACCAGGTCGACCTCCTCGGAGATGGACAAGGATTCCTGGACGCCGTCCTCTCCGGTATAGATGTAGCCGCGCAGGGTATCCACGACCTTGGCCGCGGTCCGGCTGGCCAGGTTGATGAGGCGCACGGAGTAGAAGTTTTCCATGACCCGGGAGGCCGCCAGAAGGTGCTCGACGCCCCGATCCGAGCTCAGCCACCCTTCCAAGGAGGCGGGATCCTCCTCGGCGCCCAGGCCGATCAGGGCATCCACGAGATCCTCCCGATCCCGAAGGCCTCGGTCGGATAGGAAGGAATCCATGCGCTTCCTGAGGTCTCGATCCAAGAGACGATCAGGATGCGCGTGATTGTTCAAGGCTCCGTCCAGGAGGGAGTGATAGGCCGCGCGCTCCGGAGGAGAAAGGTCCACAAGGAGGTTCCGCTGATCCTCCAGGCATCTTCTCATGTTGGACTCCAGGGACCCGGCGGTCGAACGTATGGCTCCCAGGGGGGAATTGAGCTCGTGGGCGATCCCGTCGGTCAGGCTGCCCAGGGCGGAGATTTTATCGTGCAGCGCCCGTATGAAATAATTGAGGTGATCCGCGACTTCGTCGAACTCCCGGAGTCCCGTCGATTCCGCCCTCGCCGATAGTTCCCCCGTCGAGGCCCTGCGAAGGACCTCGATCAAGCGGCGAAGGGGACGGTCGATGGACCGGGTGATCGCGAACACCGCGGCGGCCAGGACCAAACCTACGGCCAGGGCGAAGGCCGCGTTCGCCGAGGCCAGGACGATCAGGGGCTGGTTTATTTCATCCCGGAAGATGGCGGTGCTTACCACCCAGTCGAAATCCTCCAACTGCTTGTGGTAGACCATCTTGACCCGGGACTTGCCGGTGGTCGGATCGTTCCAAGGGTATGTCGTGAATCCGGATTCCATGGAGAAGAAGCGGGACATCAGGAGGGCCCCTTCCTCGGGGGGGAAATGATCCCGGACGCGCTCGCCCCGCAGATAGGGGTGGGCGATCACGAGCCCATCCCGGTCGACGACGTAGGAATAGCCGGATTTACCGAAGGCCACGGAATCGACGGCCGCCCGTAGGCCGTCCAGGTCGACCATCCGGGTGAACTCCGCGCGGTAGGAGGTGGCGGTAAGGATCCAGTCCAGCTCCGGGATGTACTCCATGTACAGGGCCTTCCGGCGGGGGGCGTCCTCGTAGGTGTTCCGCCACATGTATTCCAGGTACCCGTTCATGCGGGATACCTGGGTATCCACGGGTTCCTTTCCGGCCTGGCTCGTGCCGACGATTGCGGAGTCGGGATGAAAGATCACGTTCCCGGCAATATCGAGGGCGTAATAGTACCCGGTGGTCCCCACCTTGTAGGTGAGTAGTTCGCGAACGACAGTTTCCACCGCATGACGCCGTGCCGTCGTATCCCCGGGATGATCCCGTATCGCGGCGCGCAGGGCGTCGACCCCCACCTCCACCTTGCTTCGAAGATAGGTCTGGACGTTGGCCTTGAGCATCGTGTCGATGACCGCGTGCAGGGTGGAGGTGTAGTTCTGGAGCTGGTCCCGGATCAAGCCTCCCGACACCCGGGCGTTCCAGAGCGTGGAGAACACGGTTGCGGCGATGAAGGGTATGGAGGCCAGGAGGAGTAGAAGGAAGAACCTCACCCGTATCGTGGATGCGCGCCGCGGGGCGGAAGCCATAGGGTAACTATACTTTACGGCGGCGCCATGCACAATCGTTCATTAGTGTTACGAAGCTTGTCCTGACGCAAGCAAATATTGAGAAATAGAGCGGTATCGAGCCGGGAGAGATTCACACTCCCGGGAGGTACCTATGGATCTGTATCCCTT
>JAAYUR010000057.1 GCA_012517645.1 Treponema sp. | reverse complement strand
CTGGGTTCGCGGAAAGGCGCCGGGCGTAGTCGGCGATCCGGGCCCGGGTCGAGCCGGACAGGACCACCCTGTATCCCGGGGCGGGGGCCCGGGGGTCCCTGCCCGGGTCTCCGGCATGCTCCGCTCCGCGCCGGTTCCGGCCGCCCGGGGCCGCCTGGGCTCCATCGGTCTTCCGGTCCCCGCCGGCCGCCGAGGCGTCCCGGCCCGTCGAGGTACCCGCCCCGCCCCGGGGGAGGGCCCGGGCGGCGGTCTCGGCGTCCACAGCCGCGGCCCGGTCGGCGGGCAGGAAGCGATGGGCGAAGTCCGAGAGGGTCGCAAGGAGGCCGGTCTCCAGCCGGGGCAGGACCCAGGCCGGGACCCGGGGCGGCAGCCCGCCGTAGAAGGCCTCGGCGATCGCCCCGGCGATGCAGGCCTGGGTGTCCGCGTCGCCCCCCAGGGAGACGGCGTTCCGCACCGCGTCCTCCCAGTCCCGGGAATCCAGGAATGCTACGATTGCCTCCGGGACCGAGGCCTGGCAGCTCACCTCGAAGGGGTAGCCCGGCCGGATCGAGTCCACGGTCCGGCCCAGGTCGTAGCCGAAGCGGAGGGAGATCTCGGAGCGGAGCTCCTCCTTCGAGGATCCCGTCCGGGCCCGGAGGACCGCAAGGGCGACGGCCTGGGCTCCTTTGATGCCCTCCGGGTGGCCGTGGGTGGGAGCCGCGGAGAGCTCCGCCTGGGCCAGGACGGTTTCCGGGTCCCCGAAGGCCCAGCCCACGGCGGAGGCCCGCATGGCCGAGCCGTTCCCGAAGCTGTCGTAGGGCTTTCCTGCGGGATCGTTTACCCAGGCACGGAAGGAGCCCCCGTAGCCCGCGTCGGGGTAGCGGCGGCCGAAGGCCCGGAGCTCCCGCTCGTAGTCCCCGAAGGCCGGCTCCCGGCCCTCGGCGTCGGCGTCCAGGATCGCCTTGGCCACCGCCAGGGAAAGGACCGAGTCGTCCGTGGGCCGGTCCAGCTCGTGGAAGAGCCGGAAGTTCTTGTCCTTGATCGACCAGGCCTCGTACAGCGAGCCCAGGACGTCCCCGGAAATCGCGCCCAGCATGACGCCTCCTTACACCAGGAACCGGTTGCCTTCCTCCCGGAACGCCTCGTAGCGGTCCCGGCGGAAGGTATAGAGCTGTGCGGCCCGGTGGGCCACGTCCACCTCGTACTCCTCGAGCTCCTCCAAAAGGCCGTAGGACAGGACCTTCTTGCGGAAGTTTCGCTTGTCCAGGGGCCGGCCAAGGACGGTCTCGTAGAAGCGCTGGAGCTGGGTCAGGGAGAACTTCCGGGGCAGGAACTCGAAGGCCAGGGGTTCCCGGCGCAGGGTTTCCCGCACCCGGGCCAGGGCCGCGTCCAGGATGGCCGGGTGGTCGAAGGCCAGGGCGGGAAGCTCCTCCACGGGGAACCAGGCGGCGTTCCGGGCGTCCGTGGAGGCCTTCACCTCGTGCTCGTAGAGGTTGACCACCGCCCACCAGGCCACGGTGACCACCCTCTCCCGGGGATCCCGGCCCGGGGTCCCGAAGGCCCCGAGCTGCTCGATGTACAGCTTCTTGACCCCCGTCTCCTCCTCCAGTTCCCGCCGGGCCGCTGCCTCCAGGTCCTCGTCCATCCGGATGAAGCCCCCGGGCAAGGCCCACTTTCCCGCGAAGGGGTCCAGGTCCCTCTGGATCAGGAGGACCTTGAGCTCCCCCTCGTCCAGGCCGAAGACGACGCAGTCAACAGTGACAGCCGGGT